>JAUILM010000149.1 GCA_030432855.1 Bacteroidia bacterium | reverse complement strand
GCGGTTGTAGAAATTGATAAAGAAACGGGTAAGGTTACGCTCAAAAGATTTGTTGCGGTAGATGATGTTGGAAATGTAATCAATCCCATGATCGTCGATGGACAAATACATGGTGGCGTTGTACAGGGTGTTGGCCAGGCATTATTTGAAGGAGCTATCTATGACGATCAGGGGCAATTGCTGAATGGTTCCTATATGGACTACACTATGCCTCGTGCCGATGATGTACCCATGATTGAGACCGACAGGACCTATACTCCCTGTCCGCATAATCCTTTGGGTGTTAAAGGTGCTGGAGAGGCTGGCACTATTGGGTCCACTGCGGCGGTTGTGAATGCGGTTGTGGATGCTTTGAAGCACTTGGGTGTCCGGGATATTCAAATGCCACTTACTCCGGAGCGAGTGTGGCAGACCATGCAAGACCACGGTGCCTAATTAGTTAACTAATCTAGAATTTACAACATGATACCAACATCATTCAATTATACGAAAGCGAGTAGTCTGAGCGATGCATTAAGCGCTTTGAATGACGACTCCAAAATATTGGCCGGCGGACATAGTCTGATTCCGGCCCTGAAACTTCGGCTTAATGAAACGGATACGCTCATCGATATATCTAAGCTAAGCGAATTACAGGGTATTTCGATGGATGGCAACGATCTGCTGATAGGTGCTGGCGCAACCCATGCGGAGATTGCTTCTTCAGAGACGGTGAAGCAGCACGCACCCCTATTTGCAATGGTTGCGGCACAAATTGGTGATATCCAGGTGCGTAATAAAGGTACGATAGGTGGTAGTATCGCCCATGCCGATCCGGCGGCTGACTGGCCTGCCGCATTACTGGCATGTGAGGCATCAGTCGAGGTACAGAGCAGTGCGGGAAGTAGGTCCATAGCCGCCTCCGATTTCTTTATTGGGATTTTCACTACGTCGCTTCAATCCGATGAAATCATCACAGGTATACGAGTGGCGTCTCAGGCCGGAAGAATGTGCACGTACCAAAAATTTGCACAACCAGCATCCAGGTTTGCCCTGGTGGGATGTGCAGTATGCGCGAGTGGATCGAGAGATGGTCTCTCCAACGTACGAGTGGCCTTCACTGGAGTGTCTGATACTCCATATCGTGATACTTCTGTAGAAGCTGCCATCGAAGGCAAAGGCGTCAATCAGGAGACTAAAGATGCGGCAGCAAATGCCATTGATAAATCTATATATGTCATGAGTGATCACTTTGCATCAGAAAAGTATCGCTCACATCTTGCAGGTGTAATGCTGGGCCGTGCCCTTGAAGCCCTGTAAGACAAACAAACTGCTTAATTTTAAAGTACCGGATGTATTTTACGTCCGGTATTTTAGTAATGACATGATTTGACGAATAACGACGCAATCCAATCACTTGAGTCAGCACTCGGGACCCAGCATTACATAAGTGAGCCTGAGATTACCATGGCTATTCACCTGGCATCTGTGCTGGAAAAACCACTTCTCATTGAAGGACCCGCGGGCGTAGGTAAGACAGAAGTTGCCAAGGTCCTGGCACAGGTACATGAGACCGAATTAATCCGACTGCAATGCTATGACGGCATTGATGCTTCCCAGGCTTTGTATGAGTGGAACTACCAACACCAACTGATGTTTCTGAAAATGCAGGAGGCCAGAAACGAGCCTTCCGGAGATCTTGAATCCACTTTATATTCTAATAAATTTCTCCTGCAGAGACCCATTCTTCGATCGATATTATCAGAGAAGAAAGTGGTGCTACTGATTGATGAAGTCGATCGATCTGATGAAGAATTTGAAAGTTTTTTACTGGAAGTACTTTCGGATTGGCAAATTAGTATCCCGGAATCCGGAACGATCCAAGCCATCACTAAGCCATATGTGGTACTGACCAGCAATGGCACACGACCACTTTCAGATGCGTTACGTAGAAGATGTATGTATCTCTATATCGACTATCCTGACATTGACAAAGAAAGATCAATCGTAGCCAGTAAAGTACCTGGACTGGATAAAGTGATCATTGAGCAAATCTGTCAGTTTATGAAATTGCTTAGAGAAAAGCGCCTAAGGAAGCTTCCGGGCATAGCAGAGACACTGGATTGGGCACGCGCACTCGCTTCCATGCACATCAATGAGTTGGATAAAGGTCTTGTGGAGTCTAGCCTTGGTCTTGTTTTGAAAGATTGGAGAGATCAACGTGAAGTTCAGCTTTCCCTTAGTGAACTGTTGGAAAAAACCGGGGTAAAATCAAAATTGGATGCAGAGTGATCAGGAGTTAATCACCTATCACTCATCCCTGACAGATCACCTGTTGGGTTTCGCCAGATACTTAAGAGAGAGAGGGTTCCTTGTGGGGATCGATGAGGTTTCGAACGCCCTCCAGGGTATGCCGCTCATTGATATTGGTAATCATGCCCGATTTTTGGACCTACTCAGGATTAGCTTTTCATCATCGCAGGAGCAGTGGCATTCTTTTGACAAGCTGTATGCAGATTATGTGCAAGAACACCGAAAAGCATCTAATGCCAAGGTAGGAGATAAGCAAACAGAGAAAGATCAAACTGCGACAAAGTCCAAAAAAGGAGGGAAGAAACAATACCAGTTATCGGATATCAAGCAATGGTTGTTTAACAAGAAGAAGGATCCGGTTGAGATTCCCTTCTATAGCAAAAGTGAAAGTGATCAGATAAGTGACCTTGCATTCCTGAGGAAAGAGCATTCGGAGGAGCTGCGAGATCTCATAAAGCGCCTTGTAAAAAAACTAGCAGTCATAAAATCCAGAAAACTGGTCACGCACAGGAGAAAGGGAATATTGGATCAGAGAAGGCTCATTGCTAACAAAGTCAAGAAAGGTGACGAATTGCTACAATTGAAGTTTAAGTACCGAAAGAAACAGCAGTCCAGGGTCATTCTAATTTGTGATGTTAGTAAAAGTATGCAGCTCTATAGTCACTTTATCTCGGAGCTTGTGCACAGTTTGAGATCGACTTTTTCAAAATCTGCCGTTTTTGTTTTTAATACACAACTTTTCAAATTGCCTGGAGACTGGCTGGGTGGAGATTGGCATCAGACCCTGGAGTATCTCGAAGAAATTCCCGGTCTCTGGACCGGAGGAACTCGAATAGGTCAAAGCCTGGCACAATTACTCACCTCGTCTGATCTTCCTACCTGGTTTAATGATAAAACGAAAGTGATCATTTACAGCGATGGGTGGGATACGGGTGATACCGATCTGTTGAGGGAGAGCATGATTGAGCTGCAAGAAAAAAGCGGACTGATTGTTTGGATGAATCCCATATTCAACCATAGTGAAGAGACCGAGATAGTAGGATTAAAAGCGGTAAATCCCTATGTCGACATATTAGCCAATGTACATAATGCCAGAACACTCGAAGATTTAATCAGAAGACTGTAATTTAATAGGATATACCTATTAAAATAAACGACACTATGATTACAAGAAGAAGTTTTCTCAGAAATAGTCTGGGAGTTTCTGCCGCAGCATTTCTACCCCTGAGTACCCGTATGCTATTCCGTGAATCGATGAACGACCCACAGGCGATTATCGAATCCGTGGAAGTAATTCGCGTTCATGGCACCATTGCCCGGACACCGGGGCAGCATCGTCAACATCAGATCAAGCCAGAGCATTTATATCCGGGTGAACGGCCACCGACATACATGGAGATGAATGATGAATCGGTGAGACAGGATGCCATTACCCATGATTATCTTCGGATCGCAACAAAGGGTGGTGTAGAAGGTCTTTATGGATATCTGGACCCTGAAATCATAGCACCACTTATTAAACAACTTCGATCCTTCCTAATTGGTAGAAACGCGCTGGCTGTGGAAAACCTATGGGAAATTATGTACCGTAGAAATCGACACTCCAGAGCCGGGCATTATATGATGGCACTGAGCGCAGTTGATAATGCATTGTGGGATCTAAAGGCTCGCTATTTTGGAGTACCGGTATATGAGTTATTGGGAGGCCCAACAAGAGATGAAGCCCGGGTCTATGGAAGCTGCCTGGGCTATACCGTTGAAAAGGGGAAGGCTGGTCCAAAGGCTAAGGAACTTTACGATAATGGATTTCATCACCAAAAGTGGTTTATGGCGTATGGTCCCGGGGATGGTAATGCAGGTTTACGTCATAGCATTGAGCTGGTACAGGAGCTGCGTGAAGCGGTTGGTGATGATGGCCAAATCATGTTCGATGCCTTTATGGGTTGGGATTTACCATTTGCAACTGCATGGGCCAAAGAAGTCGAGCAGTTCCGGCCTTATTGGATCGAGGAAGCATTCTCTCCCAATCGTCTTGAAAGCTTCTCTGCATTGAGTAAAAGTACTTCGATTCCAGTGGCAACCGGGGAGCATTTTTACAATCGATGGGAGGTACTCAACTTCCTTAAAGCAGGAGCCATACAGATCGTACAGGCAGATCCCGAATGGTGTGGTGGTGTCAGTGAGCTCATCAAGATTTGTAACCTGGCATCTTCCTTTGGAGCGAAAGTAATACCACATGGACATAACATTCATGCGGCACTTCACGTAGTACTAAGTCAATCGAGAGAGGTATGCCCACTAGTCGAATATCTCATCAACCATGTAGGATACAAGCTCCATTTTCAAAAGGATGCCCCGCTTACTACCAATGGAATTATTCCATTGCCCACCAAACCAGGTTTTGGTATAGAACTGGACGAGGAAAAGGTGGAAAGAAGGGAAGTAATTACCAGCCTCTAATCCTGGTTTAACTAAAAAAGGGCAGATCCTTTGTTGGAAGGCTGCCCTTTTATGATTTATTCTGCCCGGATCCCTACTGAAATTCAACCTCGACCATAGCGGGAGTTGGGGCTCCTAACTCCTCACTTCTTTCTCCGGGTGTAGCTCCGCCCACATATACTATGTATTTACCTGGAGCGGTCACTTTCTCGCCGTCCTCATTGCGATTTGAAAGGAGATCAGCGGTAATTTGAAAAGACAGAGATTCTGATCCATTACCATCCACCCGAACACGGGTGAAGTCACGGAGTTCAATCATAGGATCTTCTTGTGACCTATCTTGCTTTGAGACGTACAATTGAACTACTTCTTCTCCTGCCGTATTATTTTCATTATTTACCTGAATAGTCAATTCAACAGGATTGTCGGTAGTGATCACCTGATTTGATAATTTTGGATCGCTATAGGTAAAATTGGAGTAGCTAAGTCCAAATCCGAAAGGATAAAGTGGATCTTTCTCCAGATAACGATAGGTTCGTCCCTTCATGTTGTAGTCTTCAAAGGGAGGGAGGTCTTCCAGTTTTTCAACGAAGGTTACGGGTAGTTTTCCGGATGGATTTACCTTGCCAAACAGCAGATCTCCCACTGCCTGCCCACCTTGCTCACCAGGATACCAGGCATACACGATCGCGTCGGCCAATTCATGCACCTCCGGACTTGAGATAGCACTACCTCCGGTAATTACTACCACGAGCTTCTCTGCCTTACTTCGCAGTAATTTCAAAAATTCAATTTGATGTGGTGGCAGATTGATATAGTCACGGTCTCCAGCTGAGGGTGAAGCGATGGCTTCTCCTTCTTCACCTTCGATTAATTGTGATATCCCCATACAGGCGATGGTCACTTCCGCTGTAGATGCTTCCTCAGAATACCAATCGATCGGATTGACATTAGGGCGATCCATTAGTGCACCTTGTACATAGCGAATGGCGGTATGATCGGATACGTTACCTACTACCCCCTCCAGTATAGTGCGAAGATCATCAGAAACACCGTAATAATTGGCAAGCAGTGTCTGAGCGTGTGCCGCCATAGGACCCGTGACAAAGACACTTTGAATTTCCGGATCTAGCGGAAGCAGATTTTCTTCATTCTTGAGCAAAACCAGAGCCTTTGATGCGGCTTCGTAAGATAGGTCCAAATGCTCTTGACTTCGCACTACATCCGTACCGATATTATCGAAGGGAACACTTCCTACCGGATCGAAGAGCCCTAGTTTGAAGCGTGTGGGCAATAGTTCTCGAAGATTGTCGTCCAGTACTTCTTCACTGGTGAGGCCTTGTTGGACGGCATCCACCAAGGCCGGGTATGTACTTCCGCAGTTGAGATTGCATCCGATTGATGCTGCGCGAGCGGCTGCCTGTTCTTTTGTCTCATCAACATTATGTCCCTGATAGAAATCCTGAATCGCCCAGCAATCTGAGACAAAGTAACCATCGAAACCCCATTTTTTGCGGAGTACATCTTGCATCAGATAGGGATGAGCACAGCACACATCTCCATTGGTTCGATTATATGCTCCCATCACACCCTCCACATCAGCTTCTGTCACCAGGGCCTCAAACGCAGGCAAATAAGTGTTCCACAAGTCATATCTACTTACTACTGCATCAAATTCATGCCGTAACTTCTCGGGGCCACTATGTACAGCATAGTGCTTTGCCATCGCAGCTGTCTTCAGGTATTTGGGATCATCGCCCTGTAGTCCTTTTACAAATGAGACACCCAATCTAGAAATCAATGTAGGGTCTTCACCATAGGTTTCCTGACCTCTTCCCCATCTGGGATCTCTAAATAAATTGACATTCGGAGACCAGAAAGTGAGGCCAGCATAACGATCCATATAGCCCACCTTGCGATTGGCATTAAACTTCGCCCGTGCCTCATCGGCAATGGCTAAGCCGATGCGATTCATCAAGTCAGGATCGAATGTAGCTCCCAGTGCAATGGCCTGTGGGAAAACGGTTGCGCGACCATTTCTGGCTACTCCATGTAGACACTCATTCCACCAATTATATTTTGGAACATCCAGCCGTGGGATGGCAGGTGCGTCATACATCATTTGACCTGCTTTTTCTTCCAAAGTCATTTTTGATATCAAATCATCGACTCGTTCTGCTATCGGTTTTGTTGGATCCTCAAAAATGGGATCATTGCTGAATTGTGTTGAGGTGAGTACCAGCAAGAGAAGCGGGTACAAAAGAATACTCCTTTTCATCAGTACTAGATAATTAAGTTAAGAATTGAGATTTCCCTGTTGTTGTGTGTCGAAAATATTCTAATTCAGATAATTATGAAATCTTTTGAGTGGGGAATATCCCAAAACCGGGATATACTTTCGAAGTGTTGCATATTGTGCAAAAAAAAGCAGACTTCAATCGAAATTGAAGTCTGCACTCCCAAAACTATTCACCTTGAACAATTATTTATTGAGCCATCAAGATCATTTTCTTGACTGCAGTATGGTCCTTTGTATCTAATCGATAATAGAGGATGCCGTCAGAAGGCAGATCTGATCGATCGATATTCCATTCATTGTATCCTCGGCTAGCCTCTCCTTCAACCGTCTTCAGCATTCTACCCGTCACGTCAAAAATCGACAACCGGACAGTCTCACTGTGAGGCACTTCAAATCCAATTACCGTCTCATATCTGAATGGATTAGGTCGATTCTGATACAACTTAAAACTGGATTGACTATCAACACCCGATCTATCAGCTAATGCAAGAGGTCTGATGAGACCACTTTCGTCATATGCCTCAGCCGGTGTTATTCGATTATTTACTGTTATGAATTCTCTCAGTCTACCTTCTTCGGCCGTCTCAACTTCCAGGTAGAATACAGGATCGTTAGGATCAGATGTAAGTTCTGATGCGAGATCATACCAGGATACCGTGATCCATCCCTCATCGGCATGATCCTTATTGACATGCACTTCAGATAGATCTAGTGAGCCTCCTACGATATTATTGATTTTTACGTTGGAAACATCCGACTCCAGTGTAAACTGGAATCCTTCGATTCCAGCAAGATCTCGTGCATACACAGGCACTTGCAGATTGACACCCTTAGACAACATATCGTCCGGGATCTCGAAAACAAGGGCTTCCTGACTCCTCGGAGCACCCATGGCAGGGTCACTATCCAGATTTACATCGCCCACTTTTACACCAGTAAAGTCAACGCGCATATCAGGCTGCATAGGATTGATATGATACTTAGGCTGATTTGTTTGCTTATCGAAAAAGCGCCAGCTGGTATTATTGCTAAATCGATCAATCTTTGCAAGAATAAGTTTTCGCAATTCAACAATATCAGCGACGGAAATCTTTCCATCAGCAGTCACATCAGCAGCACGCTCCTTGTACCAACTATCGAGCTTAGATTGTCCCATGATATGCTTGTGAATGGCGATTAGGTCAGCCGTCGAAACCCCATTGACATGATCAATGTCCTTACTGGGTTTTACATATGCTTCTGTACCTGTGAGCACATCGAAACGATAATATCCGGGTAAGTCTTCATCTGTCATCATCACGAGGCCCGAAGGATCAGTTACCTCTACATCCACATGCTGTACGACACGGATATTTTCCGTTATGATAATTCCACTCAATAGTCCCATCGTAGGCGCCAGTCCGCAGGCATTGTTGTTATCCTGCACGGTTAGCACAACCTCGCAATAGTCCCAGTTTCCATTTTCATCCAACACATACATGCGGAGCACTTGCGTACCAATGTCAGCACATCCGAAGCTCAGCTGATCCGCTGATTCATCTGGAAGAGCAGGAGCACCACCATCCAGTTTATCCAATCGGAACTGGAGACCTTCTTCACTTCCATCACATGCAGGGGCACTACTGGAGTTGAATTCATGAGCCCAAATAGATCCCATGGCGGTATCGATCATACCATCTCCATTCAGATCCATGGGTGTGAGTTCCAGCGTAAGATTCGAGATACAGATCGGAGTCGGTTTCTTGTCCTCAATGATCATGAATTCTTTGGTCCAAAGACTTTCATTTTGGCAATCATCTGTAAACCAAATTTTGAATTTGTAGTCACCGGCTTCAGCATCTTCAACGTTGATGACCAGACTGTTACTGTCCTGACTATTTAGACTGTTAGAGCCACGAGCACGAATAATACCGGCTTTCAAGTCCAACACTTCCCAGCGGTACTCGAGTACTCCACATTCATCCTCGACAGTCACAGGAATCTTAAGGTCAAACTCGCAAGAAGCTACTGCCACTGTATCGGCAAGATCGATGCTGCAGACAGGTGCGATGGTATCCAGGAGTATAATTTTTTGCTCACAACTGATGAATTTGCCAGTGTATTTCTCATCAAACCACCAGGCACCATCCGGCATGTCACCTTCAAGGATACACCAGTCGGCAAAGCACCAGGTTCTGACAATCTTATAACAAGCTTCATCACCACCCACTACCTTAAAGACTTTATCATAGTATCCGATGCCGATTTGTCTGCAGTCCTGATCAAAAACATACTCGGGCCAACCCGTTACATCAGGATCTGCTACGCCTGAGGCATTACCACTTCCGTCTGCGTCATACGTAATGCCGCAATCATAGAGTATTACATCTTCAGGCACTTCAAACATCGACTTTTGAATCTCACAATCACTTTGAATCCAGATCGTCTGATTTTTCACGATCGTGTCTACGTAATGTCCTTCTGCATCGATCTGACATTGCCCGATAAACTTGAAGGTCCTTCTTATGTACCCGTTGCCACAGGCATCTATGTTGACCCATGGTTTGTCCTGGATACATATCAGTCCGCAATTGTCTGCAATCTGCCCATGATGACGGGTATTTATGATAGTATCATGTACCGCCTTATAGTAGCTGTAATTTTTCCATACATAGCCAAAATGCTCGTCGTAGTGAAGGCTGTCTTTAGATATCAGAATAGAGTCACAGTAGATATTGTAGATATCATAGGGTGTCTTGGCCGGTACATTGCCGTAGCCATCATAGCTTACTTTGTCATATCCACCTAACAGACTGTCAAGTAGCGTATGATCACCCGCTATGGACTGGTTGACGGCATCCTTATAGAACGCTTCGTAACTGGTGCAGGTGATATGCACATCAAATAGATCCGATACTACTTCCGGTGGATTTTTATCTTCAACATA
>JAUILM010000148.1 GCA_030432855.1 Bacteroidia bacterium | reverse complement strand
GAAGATAGACATGCCTCCGCGCACTTAAAAGCCGGTTTCCATCCCGTAAAAATATCTTATTTAAATACACAGGAAAATCCTGCATTTAAGATGGAGGGTAATTTGACATTTTCGACGGAGACGATTGTGGATTATTATCACTGATGTTTTGGGGTACCAGGTTCCAGGTCCCAGGTTGTCGGGTGTCCATGCCTAAACAGGCTCGTTGTCATTATTGAAACACCTTAAAGAAGAAGACACATCAGCTTAAGGGCAGTACCTTTTCTATTGAGACTTTGTAACGTCGAATTCATTCGACGACCGCCAGGGCCCCTGCCAGAAGTTGGAAAATGAAGAATAATTCAGTCAGAATGTATACACAGGTATAAAAGGCTAACTGTCCCTGTTCTAATGGTTCTGTTTCTGGCCGAATGTTTTTAGGAAAAATTATTAACTACAGAATAAGGTCCAATTCCAAAAAGACGCCGTCTCTGGCGCCGAATGAATTCGGCGTTACCAGGGTTCGGGCATTGCTCTTGGCTTTTATAAAAAGAAAAAACAACCATGCGGTTATTCAACAGGAAAATTGCGGGGTGACTCCCCGGTTTTCGGAACGTAGTGAGAAAACAGGGGTCGGGGGTTAGCGCAGGCAAAAAAAGATAACTCCCGGCCTCCACGGGGACCGAAGCCTAGTGCGCAGGTAACCTGTTTGTCCTTCGCTTTGCTACGGAAAAAACGGGGAGCGGAAAGTAAAGCTGTTTAGGATTCTTAAGAACCACTAAAGATGTCTTGGATCGCCATGCTTTGATGGTTCTGTCACTGGCAGATCGTTTTCAAAAAAAGATTAATTGGAGAAAATACATCGAATTCCAAGTCAACGTTCTATGCAGGCGCCGAATGAATTCGGCGTTACCAGGATTCGGACATTGCTTTCGGTATCGTAAATAAAATCTGATGATGCTGTAATTCAATAGGATAAAGCTATTTTGAATTCTTAACAACGAGTAAAATGACCCTGCACATCTTCATTTCACACTTTGTAACGTTCGATTTGTATTTTTTGCTCAACGGACCCCGGGCCCACTTTATACTGAAATTAATCAGTCCCCAGGACATCTAAAGTGGTCGATGCAGGAATGTCCAAATCAACATTTAATCCTACATCGAGGAGATATATTTCGATCTCCAGGCCGGCAGGCACGGTTACAACCGTAGGGCTCAGCTGATCGGGAATTATGACATGACTACACGCATCGGGCACCTGATTTTCCGACCAATTAGCCGCATTGTCCCAATCGCCATCTCCACCAATCCAGGTATTCGAATGGGCTACACAACCCACCGATCCTCTGGCCCAAAAAGCGGCATTCCTTAAGAACTGTGCATAGGGATGGGGAAACTGGTAGCTGGAAATCGATTCCCCCGGACTGCCATAAACAATACGTCCCATAATGCCGTCACCATCTCTGTCTACTATTTTAGTAAATCCATGCACGTGGCATTGTGAGGAAGGACTCTGATCATTGGAGAAAAGAGGATTTATTTCATTGATACCATCGCCAAAAGTGGCACTGGCTACAAACTGCATATTATTATAAATTTCATCAAAAATGGAAAATCTCGGATACAACGAAAGTGTCTGATTACTCCCATCTAGTAATGATGTTCCTGACCATACTCCCGGTGCACTGGAAACACCATCATTTACAATGCCTGATGTCGAAACAAAATGACCATAATTTACTTGATAGATATTATACGTCGTCCGATTAGCAGACCAGGTGGCGGAGGGAGAGTGCACTTCAAAGAGACTATCCACCAAAATATTCTTATCAATGACTCCATTATCTTGATTATATAGCCCGTGATGAATGGTCACTACTCCTCCTCCATCATCCGCATACTGGACTATAGCATTTTGTAAAGCATCAGTGACCATACTGGACCAATGCTTGTAAAAAAATACGACATCAAAATCATTTAAATAGGTTTCTATTTCCATTTGGTTGTTGATATCGAAGGGAACGGTAGAAAATAAATTTACATCAGACACATCAAATGTAAATCCATCCGAAAATTCATTCGAATTATATAATGCTACTAAATCCGTATAATCTGCAGGTAGATTTGCCGGATCATTTCCATAGTTGCATGGTACATCGTTATTCTGATTTCCAGCCCCACAATTATCAACATCAACTTCTCCACCATGAATAATTAACAGTGACACCGTAGAGTCCAGATGCTCCGGGGTAGGATATGTTTCAATAATATTGATGAGTGTTTTGGCAGCGTGGGCTACTGTCTGTGGAAACCAATCCCGGGTCGTCAAAATTCTGAAATATCCAGTACCCCCGTCATTTAAAGAAGTATGGGGATTTCCTACAACAACTTTATCGTTGGCACGGAAATTAATATTCAGATCAGAAAGATTTGTACCCGTGGATGGCTCTGGAAATCCTGTGGCAATACTTCCCTCCAGCAGGCTATGACCCAGATTGTCAAATCCATTCGGGGAGGTGCCGGGTACTCTCCAAAAAACCGGAACACTTGCACCATGACATTGGCCCATCACCGGCTTACCTGAAAGCAAAGCCTCCACTGCCAATGCATTCAATTTCTCGGCAGCAGCCTGCACGGCAGAGGCATTTATATCCCGCTGACCACTATAGGAACCATCGATCCTGTAATCTACCGCACCGGTACCTCCCACCACAATTAAAGCGACATATGAATCCATTGAGTTAATGGCCTGGATGGTACCTGCAACAGAAATATCCGCAGGAACGGTGTTAAGAGAGGCGTTCCAGGTACTTCCAAACATCTCCTGAAACTGCGTCTGAAAAGCAGCATAGTTACTCCCACCCAACATATTGGCCTGCGCAGTGATGTCCCCTCCAATGGTATAGGTTGTAGCCACACCTTCACCAGCACTACGGACATCCACAAAATAACCAGATGCCACCAAAGCCTCGTACATGACAATATATTCGCTGTAGTAAGTACTGTCGTAGGAGACAAACAAAAGTATAGAATCTTGCTGACTGTAATTTCGGGAAAGGAACGTGAGGCACATTAGAATTGAGACGACCAAACGTATGTAAAATCCGGTATTTGGCATTTCCTGGAAAGTTTTGGTTTGCAACAAAATCATTGCCGGTTGAAGGGGACGATTACCTAATTGACCTAAAGATTCCGCACAGGGATACATTCAAAGATCATACCTAAGCATCGCACCCAATCATTGTTTCATACGGTACATAAGAGGAGGGATGTCCTGATTTTCCACATAAATCAGGAGTGCGTGTGTAGTTTGGGATTGAGTTTGGGTGTGGTGTGAGTGTGTGTATTAGGTCTCTTGTATTTAAAAGCAGTCCCCCGACATCTGCGATAACCAAAGCCCCTCGGCGTAGGTGACCTGTTTTTCTTTCGCTATTCTACGGAAACCTGAGGAGCATAATGAACTCACTAATGAATTTTGACCATTGTAGCGTCGAATTCATTCGACGACCGCCAGGGCCCGTGCTACAAGTTGTAATGATCAAGAATAATCCAGAGAGAGCTTACACAGGCAAAAGGGGCAACCAGTCCTTGCACTGATGGTCCTGTTTCTGGCCGTTCGTTTTCAAAGAAGAAAATTAATTATAAAAAAAGTCCTATGCCAAATCAACGACCTATGCGCGCCGAATGAATTCGGCGTTACTGTGGTTCTGGCATCGCTTTTTTTCAGACAGCAATACTCCAAACTTCAGACTTCCCACCAACCGAAACTTCAGTGTAGGTTGGCAGACATCAGACTTCCCCCTCACACACCCACACTCAAACCCACACTCAAACCCACACTCACACCCACACTCAAACCCACACGCACACTTCTTAAAACCTCATCTCCTTCAACGAAGCATATGACCTGCGGATTGACTCCATAGGGTCATCCGAGGTATCGCGCTCCACAAAGAAATATTTGGCACCCTGGGATTGTGCTTTTTTCAGGAAATCGGGAAAATCGATTTCACCATGACCTACATCTTCGAAATCACCCTCTCCGTCAATGTCCTTTAAATGGCAGGTAATAAATCGTCCTGAATAAGCAGTCAGAATTTCGGATAAGTCCCAGCCGGCTTTTTTCACCCAATAGGTGTCCAATTGAAAAGTGAATAATTCAGGATCTAATTCTTCCAACATCATGGAGTATGGAATTTTTCCATCCAATTCATCAAATTCCCAATTGTGATTATGGTAGCCCAGCATGACACCCTGATCCATACATTTGTTGGCAGCTTCCTGTAAAGAACTGATCATATTTTTCACCTGGGTCATATCGGAGAATACATGCGACATGATGGCAGGTTAAATGAGATATTTCTGCCCCAGTAATTTGCATTCTTTTACAGATGTATCGATGCGTTTGACCAGGCTTTCCATAGTGGTTTGATTTCCGAACACCTTCATTTGCTGGTCTCTGGGCATCGTCATAAAATCCGCCGGCACATTAAAGGCTACCCGACCTACCGGAGCTTCCAAACCATTCTTCTCCAGCAGATCTTTTGCTTCCGATGCCTCTCGTCCCAAAAAGCCTAACGCGGAAAACTCCACCTGCTTATACCCAATGGAGGCTACTTCTGCTAAAGTACCGGCAAAATCTGCAGCCATCATAGGTGTAATGGTGGACAATTGGAGCCCAAATTGCTTTAACTTCCGGACATCATTTCGTGCATATAATGGAATAGTCAGGGATCCGAGCGCTGCATAAGATAGATGCCTAAGTATGTGTCTTCTGTTCATATCTTTACCTGTTTTCTCCTAGTAAGATAAGGAAGATTGAGCACCCGCACGATGGCTGTAGTCGAGTGGGTACATGGCCTGTTTGTCCTTCGCTTTGCTACGGAAAAACCGGGGAGCGTAAAGAAAAGCTGTTTAGCATCCTTAAGAACCAGTAAAATTATCCTGCACATCTTCGTTTCACACTTTGTAACGTCGAATTTATTCGACGACCGCCAGGGCCCGTGCCAGAAGTTGCAAGATGAAGAATAATTCAGTCAGAAAATTACACCCGTAAAAGAGGCAGCCAGTCCTTGCTCTGTTGGTTCTGTTTCTGGCTATTCGTTTTCAATAAAAAATTATTGACTATAGAATAAGGTCCTATTCAAAAACGACGCCGTCTGTGGCGCCGAATGAATTCGGCGTTACCCAGGTCCGGGCATTGCTTTTGGCTTCTCGAGTAGCACGTCAGAAGAATATTTTTAAACAAGTATAAAAACAGCACATCGTCATTTCACACTTTGTAACGTCGAATTTATTCGACGACCGCCAGGGCCCGTGCCAGGAGTTGCAAGATGAAGAATAATTCAGTCAGAATGTATACACAGGTCAAAGAGGCAACCAGTCCTTGCTTTGATGGTGCTGTTTCTGGCCGAATGTTTTCAGGAAAAAGTATTTCATAGAAAAAAATCCTGTTTCCATATCAACGTCCTGTGCAGGCGCCGAATGAATTCGGCGTTACCAGGGTCCGGGCATTGCTTTTGGTATCGTAAAAAAAATCGACGATACTGTTATTCAACAGGAAAATTGCGGGCGGACTCCCCGGTTTTCGCAGCGTAGCAAGAAAACAGGGGCCGGGGGTTAGCGCAGGCAAAAAAAGATAACTCCCGGCCTCCACGGGGACCGAAGCCTAGTGCGCAGGTAACCTGTTTGTCCTTCGCTTTGCTACGGAAAAACCGGGGAGCGTAAAGAAAAGCTGTTTAGCATCCTTAAGAACCAGTAAAATTATCCTGCACATCGTCATTTCACACTTTGTAACGTCGAATTTATTCGACGACCGCCATGGCCCGTGCCAGAAGTTGCAAGATGAAGAATAATTCAGTCAGAAAATTACACCCGTAAAAGAGGCAGCCAGTCCTTGCTCTGTTGGTTCTGTTTCTGGCTATTCGTTTTCAGGAAAAATTATTGACTATAGAATAAGGTCCAATTCCAAAACGACGCCATCTCTGGCGCCGAATGAATTCGGCGTTACCAGGGTCCGGGCATTGCTTTTGGCTTTTATAAAAAGAAAAAACAACCATGCGGTTATTCAACAGGAAAATTGCGGGGTGACTCCCCGGTTTTCGGAACATAGTGAGAAAACAGGGGTCGGGGGTTAGCGCAGGCAAAAAAAAAGATAACTCACGGCCTCCACGGGGACCGAAGCCTAGTGCGCAGGTAACCTGTTTGTCCTTCGTTTTGCTACGGAAAAACGGGGGAGTGTAAAGAAAAGCTATTTGGAATTCTTAAGAACGAGTTAATCTGTCTTGGATCGCCTTGCTTTGATGGTGCTGTTTCTGGCTATTCGTTTTCAGGAAAAATTATTAACTATAGAATAAGGTCCTATTACAAAAATGACACCGCCTCTGGCGCCGAATGAATTCGGCGTTACGAGGGTTCAGGCATTGTTTTTGGTCTTAGCATCTAATGAGAGGGTCGAGAGCTGCAAAAAATACCTTCCCACACCAGACTTCCCACACCAGACTCCAGTCTTCCCACTGCCTTGCGTCTGAAAAATCAATCTTTACCAATAAATTACATCATCATGCAGTCAATGAAATCCGTCAGCATATGAAATAAGAGTCCTATACCAATGATATTGAAAGGCTTACGGAAAAACAGCAATATCACATACACCATCATTGCATAATAGGTATGTAACGGATGAAAATTTATACTACATCTGTTTGCTTGAAAAATTGGGTTCGCAACTAAATGGTCTAAATCAACCAACATGGTTGCAATCAGTATTAAATAGACGTTTTTCCAATCTTTTCTAAAAAATCCATATGCAATAAAAAATGGAAATCCCAAATGCAAAAAATAATGAATAAAAGTCTGCATATTTTCTCCTACTAAAAGCCTTCACTATTGTCTTACTATGCTACCAACTCCATCAGGACCATACCCAACTTCCCGCACCCCACACCCAACACATTCTACCTCGAAACCATCACCACCCAATCTTCGTCCGGATCAGCTGGAGGCTTTCCAATGGCCACTTGCTGTCCTCCGGTTACACTTTCCACAGAACCCTTGAGATTGCCTTCTCCCGTCCGGGGATTAAACCAGGAAACACGGAAACTTCCTTCCTGATCACTAAGATCCAGCGTAGTGGTGGAAGTATATGCCAGATAAATCAAATAATGCTGTCCTTCTTTGGCGAGGCAATATTTTTCATTTTCGTCAGATGGGTTGCCGATGAGGTCATTGCGGTTTTTCATTTCCCAGAAAGGCAAGCCACTTTGATCGAAGAAATCAATAGCGATTTTGCAGAAGTCCCAGGAGCGATCGCGACTTCTAAAGTCCTGGCAGACCAAATCATTTTCCGGCAACTTATATCCGAAGTAATATTCTACCCCTGCACCACCCGCCATCAGATTGGCCCAAAGTGTTTGTTTACGTATATCATGGATGTCATAACTGATGGTATTCACATCATAGCCCTCATAACCGGGATCCGGTGGTACCCCTTCTGAGGCAGATCCCTGCTCGTCATTGGCTACCACCCAGGGCTTTCCGATCATGTCTGAAGCCCGCAACCACTGCAATGTGCGGCGATGCACATGATTCCAATGATTCTGCAGGGATGCACCAGTAAGAGATGATTGATCACCTAACAGGGAAGGATACACATCATCCTGCTGGTTGGGGTAGGTGTGTATCACCCGATGATGATCATACGGGTCGATGGCCTCAATGTAGGCCGCCATATCCCTTCGATCGGCGATATTCTGGGTATTTTCCTCCCCCAGGTTCCAGTTAAGCGCTAATTGATAGCCGTATCGGGCAATCAGCTCCCGGAGGTATAATCTGCGCTCCGGCCCATCATCTCCCCCATCCAGCGACTCGGGAACGAATGATATATCTCCTCGTTTATGATCATCGTTTTCAGTTTCCTGGAGCTTAAAATGTAGATACAGCCCTTTAGCCTGGGCATGATCCATCACAATCTGCCACTGATCTAACTTGGAGCAGTCATAGTGGTATTTAGCATCGTGCCGGACGAAAGGCCAGACATTATAACCATCACCACCTGCATTATAGGTAAGAAATGAAAACGCATTGGCCCCTTTGCTGGAAAGATAATTGAGTGCACCAATGAGACCTTTGCCCTTACCTCCCTGCCACACAGGATCTCCTTCATTCCAGTCCTGCTCGTGCTTATCCCAGGTCTTTAAGTCCGTCTTCAACGTGTAGGTAGCGTCAAAATCTTCATAAGCCAGCAGTGTTTCCGGCGCATCGGCACCCGCTTTAAAGAAGTACGATTTATCTCCCTGAAATTGCAGATAATGTCCGTCTACATAGGCGAGTCTTCCCCGGGATCGAAAATCACGCCCCTCCTTATCGGTAGCACCAATGGAAAATTGTCCCCGGATGCCGTGATAAGGCGCTACTTCAGTCGTCCAGGGCACCTGGGTCAGAGCAGCCATCTTTCCTTTCTCGAAGTGAATTTCATAACTCCAAACACCCGTCTTATCCGGACTTAAATGTGCACGCCAGATGGTTCCCTGGTCAGCACTACTTTCGGCTGCATCACCATCCGCTGCAAAATAACCTGGCACTTTATATACCGGGCTCCCGGACTCATGCCGAAAAAATACTGTCATTTTGTAATCTGTAAATGGGTTGGGCTCCGTATCGAGCTCATGCGCAAAAGGTCCTTGCAACTTTAATGTCACTTTATGCCATTGCTTTAGCTCTCCGGCAATGATCACCTGACCATCGCCATCGGAATCTCGATCATTTACATCACTAAACACCAATTGAGGTGCTGTCATTTCCTTCTGCTGAGGCCCCTGACCTGCTACATCCTGCTGCGTCGAAAATGCACGTAAATGCGTCAGTAGATCCTTGCCTCTACCAACCGGTGTGAAGGCAATGCCGCCCCATCGGGCACGGCTAAATTCTGCTCCGTCCGTACCCACCTCTGCATACACGGTTATTTTGTCTCCTTTTTTCAGTGGAACATTTTCCCATAAATCAACATATTTCACTCCCTCTTCAAAACTATGTCTACTTAGAGGTGCTGTGAAGGAACTAATTTTCTCTGCATTTACCGAAACGGTATATTTTGATTGACCATCATTTTCACCCACACCCAGAAAAACCATATCATAGGTCCCGTCAGGGTGAGAAAAAGTATGGGTACTCTCCGCGGATTTATGCTCTTCAGGATTAATAGCCAACCACTGTTGATTCTGGTAAAAATGAGTGGACTCGACAGGGAAATGCAGTGCCCGCATCAACTTCACTCCCTGACCAAAGGACAAGACCCTACTATATATATCACTTTTTACTACGGGATTACTGGTCACTACCGGAGGCTCGGCCGGTAGATCTCCTGTCCTCACTTTAATAGCTGGCAAATTATTCTCCGCCGGAGTAAACATTTTGTCTTTTGTCAGTAAAAATTGATCAAATTCAAATCCATCTTCCCGCATGGAAAACATGATGTCATGCTCCCCTTTCTTCTTTATATCCAAAAAAATCAAAAAAGGGACACCACAATGCACCTCCTGCGTACGTTGCTTGCTCGCCCAGGTCCAGGCATTTTTACCTTCACACCACTGCATGCGTTGCCCGCTCTCTGGCCATGTACCATCGAGCCCCACATGCACACCGTTGTCCTCGGTACCCGTAGAATAAGCGCGCACATGTACATAGTACTTTCCCGGATTATTAAAATACGTCTTGTAATAAATCACTGCCATTTTCCCCGGAGTATTCGAAAAATTAATCCCTCGAATAATTTCGTCATCATGGGTAGTACGGGTATCCGGCAGTGCTTCTATGTAGGCATTTCCGCTGGCACCAGCCGGATGCGGTCCATCTGCATCTCCCCACACTTTCACAATGTCGTTAGCACTTTGTCGATGCCAGGCACGAATTGCATGATCCGATTGTTTGTAAAAGTGCTCGGCTTCAATGCGGAGTACTCCGTTTTCTTCCTCAAAAATCA
>JAUILM010000957.1 GCA_030432855.1 Bacteroidia bacterium | reverse complement strand
GAACGAACGTGTGGCACTTCCTCTGGCAGTGAATACTGTGTCAAATGTGACGGTATCTCTGGATAGCTCTATATCAGCATTTGTATCAGTGATAAACTCTTCCTTGGTACAGGAAGCATAGATGACTCCCAATAGTAAAATTAACAAAGAGCCCTTTGAAAGAAAGTTTAGTCTGGAATTCACTGAAGGCTAGTAATTTTGCAGCAAAAGTACACTTTTAATGGAGTGTAAAGTTTTAAAAACAAAGTTAATCCCCCATCTCTTTCCGGTCCGGGATGGCCAAAAGAAAAGAACGTTTTCGTACCCGGTATATTATACCTCATAAGTCATGTGATGATCTCCATCCAATAAAGGAGAAAGTGTCTTGCAGTACACGATCAGTCTCTATTAATTCAGTTACTTTTGTCAGCAAGTAGTTATATGTTCCAATGCCCGAAATAATTGATGTCGTCATACCGGCATACAATGAGGAAGCTTCGATATCTCTGGTTTTGAACGACATTCCGGATACCCTGGTGAGGGAGGTCATTGTCTGCAATAACGCGAGCACAGACAGAACCAGGGACATGGCCATGCAAAGTGGCGCTACCGTGCTCGATCAACCAAAAAAGGGATATGGCAGTGCCTGCCTCAAAGGTCTTGAGTATATCGCACAAAAAGACGTAAAGCCAGACATTGTAGTATTTCTCGATGCGGATTACTCTGACCACCCAGAGGAAATGGTGGACATCCTACGCCCAATTGTAGAGTATGATCAGGATATGGTCATTGGGAGTCGGGCGCTTGGTAAGATGGAAGAAGGAGCGATGATGCCTCAACAGATTTTTGGAAACTGGCTGGCCACAAATCTTATCAAACTTATTTATAAATATCATTTTACAGATCTGGGGCCATTTCGTGCCATCAGATACAACCGACTCTGTGATCTCGAGATGAAAGATCCTGACTTTGGCTGGACCGTAGAAATGCAGGTCAAGGCAGCTAAGCAAGGCCTTCGGTGTACAGAAGTACCTGTCAGTTATCGAAAGCGAATCGGCATATCAAAGGTTTCGGGGACGATCAGGGGCACCATACTGGCGGGCCACAAAATATTGTGGACCATTTTCAAATTACTGTAGATTAGTGGATCATATGCAGATTATATACTATATCATCATTCTTCTGTATACCGTCACCCTGCTGTATATCACGATCTACTGCCTCATGCAGTTTCAGTTGCTATACTTCTACAAGCGGTATCATAGCAAAGACCATGCTGATCGTCCTTCGCTGGACCCGGAGAATCTGCCCTTTGTCACTATTCAGCTACCGATCTACAATGAGCAATATGTAGTAGAGCGACTGATAGACAATATTTGTGCCCTGGACTATCCCAAAGACCGATTTGAGGTGCAGGTACTGGATGACTCGACGGATGAGACCATTGCCCTGGTAAGAGCCAAGGTCGAACACTACAAGTCAATAGGCTTTCGAATCTATCAACTCACCCGATCTAATAGAAAAGGTTTCAAGGCAGGTGCATTGAAGGAAGCTACCGTAAAAGCCAAAGGAGATTTTATCGCAATTTTCGATGCAGATTTTTTACCGCGACCAAACTTTCTTCGCCGGACTCTACCCTACTTCAAACATCCTGATGTGGGTGTGGTACAAACTCGCTGGGAGCACATCAATAAAAACTACTCATTGCTGACTGTACTCCAGGCCCTGCAGCTAAATGTTCATTTTACGGTGGAGCAACTGGGACGACTGGCAGGTAATCATATGTTGCAGTTTAATGGTACTGCTGGGATATGGCGCCGACAAACAATCAATGAAGCCGGTGGATGGTCAGATGATACGCTCACTGAAGATCTGGACCTCAGCA
>JAUILM010000147.1 GCA_030432855.1 Bacteroidia bacterium | reverse complement strand
ACATCTTCGTCAAAATGGCGTTGCACTACTTTGAAAAAGACCAGGTATATGATCGACTTGATTGGTGGTTAGATCGGGAAGCCGAAATTATTGAAGCACTGCCAATTCGACCTGCATTGCACTAATTTTCGAAAGGGGTATACTCGCTACTCTTATCATGATGCCGATACCAGGCAAGAAGGTCCTCTAAGGCAAGCTCTTTCTCATCTACCGACAGGATTTGCTGTAGCTTTACTGCTTCAGTGGGTACCGGCCGGTCCGGAAAAGCGGGTCGGATGACATCATGCAGATATTTCATGAGCCTAAAAGCATTAAACCATTGAAAAAATCGCTTTTCGAAGGTGCTGACTGACCGGGTTTGTTCCAACATCTCTTCGATTCCTGCTTCGCCCAGCTGGTCCTGAAGAAAATCAGCGAGGTAACTATTGTGATTTTGTAACCAGGGAGAAATTGCACCTGTTTCGAACAGCATGGGAAGACTACTTCGAAGATCTACTAGTGTCTCAAATCCCTCAAATGCGTAAGTAAACTGAGGGTATCCCTGCAATTGTAGGCCGATGGCCTTTCCCGTGCCGAAAGGAACCCGATCGGAAACTCTTCCTGAAGGTCGGACGGTGGTCGTGATAATGTCGGCATGTCGGTAGATATCAATAAACTTATGTAAGAAATAGAAGTCCTCTCCTGCTTTCCGCACATTCATACCACCACGCTTTTGATAGGCATCACTCCGTACTACCATACATGACCCAATGGTCTGGTAAGCAAATGGAAGTCGGACCCAGCGCTGCGCATCAATAAAATAACGCAGATGTAATTCATATAAACGGATGGCCTCTACTTCGCGAGAATTTGGTGTTTCGATATGCTCAAAATGCACACCCCCTGACCAAAGGTTATTATGATTTCTAAAGAAAGTTTGTATGGCTGTGAAGTAATTTTTGTCGACCATACAATCTGCATCGAGATTGAGAATCAAGCCATTAATGCCGACCTGATCAAATCGGCGTACACCCTCGTCCATACCAATTTTGCGGGCGAGACCTACTCCTCCCTTTTTGCTGGAGAGATTATCGATTAGCACGCAATACAATTTCAACCAGCCACGATCATTTTCTAGTGCCCATTGTAACACCTGGTCATGCGTTAATTTATTTTGATTTTTTATTTCTGCATTTACATTCTCCCGGCTATTTACTACG
Organism: Bacteroidia bacterium; assembly: GCA_030432855.1. Taxonomy (GTDB): domain Bacteria; phylum Bacteroidota; class Bacteroidia; order Chitinophagales; family Saprospiraceae; genus JABDMH01. Next base: position 8,783 of record JAUILM010000147.1, on the reverse strand, counting down.
ACCAACACTTCCACTGATCCTTCAGGAGGATCACAATCTGCCAGGCTCTCCAGAGTTGTCAGAATATTCGATTCATTATACGCCGGAATTACTAAGAATATTTCAAGATCGTCTGGAGTATCCTGTGATATAATACGATCCCTGATAGCGTGCTTTTCCAGATAGGTTTTCTTTGCCATTTTTTACACCGAGATCTGAGTGACAAAATCCTTCAGCATCAAACCCGCTGCAGGTCCCTGGCAAAACAATAAATCGATCATACTGAGATTTGGCAAAAATCCCAGACGATCTTCAAATACCTGGGGATATTTAAGGCTATCCCATTGTTGATAATTTCGAGGATTACATCTATTTCTTTTATCCAGTGCACCTATGTTTTTATAAAATGCATTTGTGTACAGGATGGGTTTTAAATTAGGTAATTGATAAATAAACCAATCGATCAATTTTTTATTCATTGCAAAAAGAAATGTTTCTTTTTCCAATAGTACTTCTTTCAGTCCATCAATATAATGCTCATAAAAAGGTGCACTTTGATAGGCAGTCCTCAGTGCGGATACATGTTTACGAGGCCAATCCTCATCATAGCTTATTTCCACTTCAGTGATTGGCATTTGTTGATTTTTTCCCTTTCGTAAAGGGATAGTCAAAAGTTGGGGTCCATTTGGACCTGCAATTATGCATCGATTCCTAAGAGAGCGTTTTTGATAATTCTCATGCATTTCTACACAGACCCCATCCTGAGCATGGAGTGCAAAGAAGAATTGTGACGGTAGAAATTGTGTTTCGATGGTAACCATACATGCGAAAAAGCGCAAAGATAACCATTCGAAGACAGTGAAGAAAAAGGTGTGGGGCCTATTGAATCACGATCTTAACAAGGACAGTGGATTACTTGAATTTAATCCGGATAAGCAAAGGCGAAGACTCCCGACCCAGCTACTTTACGGTGCGTATTTGCATTACCTTCCTGGTACAAAATACACTCAAAAGAAAGTGTCACTTTTTTTGTTCGTTGTCCCTTCTCATTGATCTCAAAGTCCTCTACCTCGGACACAGTAAAAGAAGCCTCTGACGGTTGCTGAATGAAATTGGATCGGTACTTATTTCCATCCTCATCAATGTACTGAAGATATACCTTGCCGTAATCACGCTCATCCCTGTCAAATAAGCGTTCGGTCTTGTACTCAAAATTGGCAACACAATAGTCATCATTTGCCAGTCCGGGTCGAAGTCCGACACTGGAGGCACTCTCGCATCCATTAGCATCTACTACATGTACATTGAGTTGATGTGTCGCTGCATCTGTAGAAGCGGGTAGTGGGGCGATAGAGTCCCTACTACCCGAACTCCAGGTATAAGTGAAGGGTGCTACCCCGTTAGTACGGGGAACCACTACCCCACCATCCACTATCAGACGGGTTGCACACCCACCAGTAGCCGGATGGATGGTTTGCAATTGTTCACTCACACAACTGCCTGTCATCGTGCGCATTTCGACAAGGGTAGGCTCGTTGTAACTGACATTGATAACAATTTGTGAATCCTTAGTCTTCCGTTCATTATTGATGATCCAGGTGTTTCCCGAAGCATTGGTATTACTTTCGGGACCATGCAAAGTGATCCGAACCGAATCACTTCGATATTCAGCCGCATACTCGTATCTACCCTTTCGAATGGCACGATCAATGTTAAAGGTGGAAGGGTCATAAGCATCAGGGTTCCTAAGGACTATCTGAAATGATCCGGGACAATTGTCAATACATGATTCGGGTCGAATGAGTGCCTCGAAATCCAACACTTGTCGATCGCGCTCAAAATCAGCATCCATTACATATCCACCCTGACCGGCTGACAGGTCAATATTCAAATCACCTATTCGTATATCCGAATAGAAGACCGGTTCTGCGTCCTCCACAGGAACCGGAATATCTACCTTATTGCAGCCCAAAAGCACAATCAGGATAAGAGAAAGTCCTGGTATTATTCTTTTTCTTCTCATTACTTTACATAGTAAATCACTTGCATACCCATATACCACTTTCGATACAATTGTCCCCTATTGTCGGGTAATCCCGGGTATAATTTCCCGGGATTCATAAAGATGGAAAGTCCGGTCTTCAGATATGGGTTTACCTGATATTTATATCCTAAAAATAATTCGGCGCTGACGTGTTTCATATCACCGGTTTCGATCCACCCCGTATTCAGGCTTTGAAGTATCTGCACTTCCTGGTCCACCACGGCCACTTCTCGTAAGGTGCCGCGTGCCCCTAATAGAAAATCAAATGCAACACCTACTTCCATATGATGTCTTTCAAACGATCTCCCCAGATAAAGAGGTGTACGTAAGAATTGAAGACTATTTGCCTGCAATCCATAGGTTTCTTCACGGGCCGAAAATCCAAATGAAGTGAAGGATTGAAACTTCGAGTATCCTTGCTCATTTACTCTCATGTGGAAGGAAGGGCTGGCTCCTAAGTACCAATGATTATTTATCGGTTTTTCGATATTAAATCCGAGCTGCATACCCTGGATGGGTGACTGCCCGGGGCTGGGATTAATCATTAACATGCCTGACCAGGCATAGCGAAGCGGTAATCTTCTGGCAGATGTCTGCAATGGTTGCTCTCGCTTCGGCAGAGAGATATTGCCGGGCGAATCCTCAACACGCATTGCCAGTGATGGTATGGATGGAGATATTTTTATATGACGCAACCAATCTGTTTGATCATCATTTGTCCGACTCTGCGAGGGCATTAAAACGGTATCATTTTCAGGTAGAAAAGGATTATTATGTGGACCTAATTCTGTGTTCAGTAATTCTGTTGCAGGTTGTGAAAGCGATCGCGATGTCTTCCTGGTGTTTCGTTCTGACGCGATGGCCCTACTGGAGTTCTTAGCATCTGAATCCTTAGTTAGCGCTTCACTGCTTGACGGAGTGTCCGAGGCATACTGATCCGAATATTTTTTCTTGACTGCCTTGGTCTCTTGTTTCTCTTGCTGGCCGGGCTCCAGGGATTGAGGGTCACTAGTGAGATGATTCCAGGTAAATACAATAGCAATAATTAGTATTAAAATACCAGACCCCACAAACCACCAAAAAACGGGTTTACGCTTTTTATCTTCGTTCAGCATAGCACGCATAGCCTCCCACTCTGCCCCAGATGGAGATTTGTCTGCGTGTGATAATCTATCTCTAAAAAACTGATCTAGTTTATGATCGTCCATTTCTGCTTCTTTCTACATCAGATTTATTTAAACTCTCTGTCTACGTTCTTCACCTGGTTCATGATTTCTTATTCTTCCTGCGGTCTTTTGCATCGACTTCAATCTCAATTGTAATTTGCTTCGTGCGTGAGATAAATGCCATTTAGAAGTCCCCATTTTAATACCCAGCATCTTGCAGATTTCCTTATGTGAATATCCATCGATCGCAAAAAGATTAAAAACCGTTGCCGACATGGGTGGAAGTTCCTTAATCATTTCTTTCAGTTGTTCTGCATCAAATAATTTATCAGCCAAATTAAAGTCCACGGGGGTAGCCCGGGAATCTGGCAATTCTTCGCTGTATGAAATCGTCTTTTTATATTTTCTGTGTTTTCTATGATGATCAATGCAATTATTAATCATTATTCTTCTGATCCATGCTTCAAAAGGAACTGTTGAACTATATTTATTTAGGCCTTTTACAATTTTCATAAAAGCACTGTTTACCAGAATGCAACACTCATCTTCATCTACTGCATACCTGGAGCCAATACTATGCAGCACACCATAGCACATCTTGTACAGCCGGTACAGAGCCTTTTCATCTCCCTTTTCACTTGCTTGTAGTAGTGTATGATCTACTTGCATAAATCTATTTAATCAATCTCCTGTGCACTTACATAAAGCACTGCGATATAGACAGTTAGTCACTCTATGTAGTACATTGCAAAAACCGTGCGCAGGCTGTCCGAGAGGGTTTCATTCACTCATCAAGACAACCTGCACTCCTTGAAATTGGGTTTTGATCGGGATCCAATCATAAGGTGGTTTTCTAAGCCTAAAGCAACATCAGGATTCATTTCACTATGTACATCGACTAATCACTTTTGATCAATCGCAATGTCTTGTTCTCCGACTCAGTAACTATTTTCACCAGGTACATTCCTGCGTGCAGATTGTGTAGGTCCATTGTATCACGTAAATTTCTAACCTGATTCCAGCTTCTTTTCTTCACCAATTGACCACTGAGATCGTACACCAGCACCTGAGCATCAGACTTACGATTCAAATCAAGTGAAATTTGCAACTGGCCTACGAACGGATTGGGAGATAATGTAGCCTTTACGATGGATGTCAGACCCATCGCAAGATCCTGGCTAGAGGGCGAGGAGGCAGAAGGTAAATGATAGAAGATACAAGCATCAGATACACAGCCGGCGTTGTCAGTGACGATCACACAATATTCTCCACTACTATCCGGAATAATTGACTGAGTAGATTCGCCGGTATTCCACTCATACGCATAGGTATGATCTGTCCTGGTCTTCGCAATTAATGCAGTAGCTCCACTAGCCGTCTTCTCACGATGTATTTTTACTTTGCAGATTTCTTCCTGCTCTAAAACTATGCAGGCAGTTGCGGTACATCCAGACTCACTGACTATCGTGACGCAGTATTCACCGGGTCCGTCTACCTTGATCTTTCGATCAGTCGATCCTGTATTCCACAATATGGAATAGGGAAAGTAAGACCTCACAAAGGCAATCAGTATTCCTGAACCCGTACGATGAATTTCCACTTTACATTCTGTCACTACTTCCTTCAGATTGATACAGGCATCAGACACACATCCATTCGAATCGGTCACTACCACACAGTATGTAGTTAGATCATCGACCGTCAGGCTAGGTTCCTCTGAAATCACCTCTCCATTTGGAGTGATCCATTGATAAATAAAGGGCGCCTTGCCCTGTGCACGCGCGTGCAGGGTAAAAGCCTGCACATTCGTTACATCCAGCACAGCGGGTACGGCCTCGATACTGGCTGCGCATCGGTAGGCCACCTCTATATCAATACAATCCTCACTGACACATCCATTTCTATCTGTGACCTGTACGCAATATGTTCCGGATTCTGACACTCGTATGTTCTTGGTAGTATCACCCGTAGACCATAGGTATGAAAAGGGTGCTAATCCCCGGCTTTTAGCTTGCAAATGAACGGTACCAACCTGCGTATTGGTGAGAGGATGACGGACTATTTCAGCCCTACATTCCGTTGGATCAACTTCGATGCAGGATTCAGATACACAACCGGAGGCATCCACCACACGTACACAATATTGACCAGCTTCAAGCACTCGGATACTAGCGGTTGTATCACCCGAAGACCACATGTACGAAAATGGAGCATGACCTTGAGCCCTTGCTTTTAGTATAATTCCATTTGCCGCTGCATCGCTGTTGGCATCCAGGACAGAGATACTGACCTTACAACCTTCATCTTCTATGGTGATACAATCTTCAGAAACACAGCCGTTAGCATCTTCAACTCGTACGCAGTACTCTCCATGATCAGTAATCTTAATTTCTTTAGTTGTTTCGCCAGTTGACCAAGCATAAGTAAAGGGGGCGACTCCTTTCGATTCAACAATCAAAATAGCCCTGGCATCAGAAGGCGTATTCAATCCGGGTGCTCGCACCAGAATCTCGCTTTTACAGGCTTTATCGATCTCATAACATGCATCTGAAGTACAACCGTCTGCATCCGTGACCACAACACAGTATCTGCCTGCACCATTCACTGCAATGGTCTCAGCCGTCGATCCATCAGACCATTCGTAAGTAAAAGGACTGGAACCATGCGGTTTGGCGACCAGATACAGCGTACCGTCGTCATGATGTCGTCTCATGATGGTGACACGACAGTCACGGTCGGAATCACACGCTTTGATCTTTACCTCAAATACTGTATGATCAGGGTGATATACGACTCTCTTAGTATGGTCTGCATTGGGGCAGTCCACAGGATAAATTAAGAAAGTGCCTCTTACATTGTCAGGCACATCGATAGCATGACGGAACGTACCATCCTCTGTAGTCAGGACAATGGCTTCGTATTGAAAGGTATCATCAGGGAGACTTTGAATCAAGATTTCAATACCAGCCACGCTGGTACTTGCCGATGGATTCATAGCGACTCCTTCTATCACGACTTCATAGCTGAACGCTTTGAAACTGAGAAGCAAAAACAGGATGAGGGTAAATGGGTAAATTCTCATGGTTGGTAATTCGATTTACCCCACTACACGAAGAATAGTGGTCGGTGGTTGGGTCCCGATAAATTTTTTTTAAAAATTTATTGATCGATGTACCTCTGAAGAAGTTTCTGGAATTGATCTGGAGTCCCACTGGTATTATCACCGTACATGCCTTGGGCAGATCGCTGTCGAAAGGTTTCATAAAGTGTGACTGCACATGCTACAGAAAGATTCAGACTATCCACCATCCCGACCATGGGTATCGTGAAGGTTCCATCTATAAGCGAAAGGGTTTTTTCGGTCACTCCAGAAAACTCATTCCCAAAAACAAAAGCTGTACTTGTAGTGAGATCAAGGTCATAGAGGTCATGATGGTTGGAACTTACCGATGAGGCGATTATTCTCTGATATCTTGTTCGTACTTCCTCCAGACATTCTTCCCGATCAAAAAACATATGGCTTTGCACCCATTTCTTAGTACCGCTGCTGGTCCTTTTACCGGGTTTAAATTTTTGTGCGGAAAGCTCAGGTTCTGAATACAAAATGAAAATCTCCGAAATTCCTACGGCATCACACGTCCTCAGACAGGCGCTGATATTATGAGGATCATGAATATTTTCGAGAATGACGGTAAGGTCTATTTGACGAAGCCTTACCAGAGCTTCAATTTTTTCCAATCTCTCCTTCCGCATAATAAGTTGTTATCGCACAGACTTAAATGCGTAATTCTCAAATTCGAAGATTGAAATGTGTCGGTTTTCGTAATAATTGATGGATTCACCATCGAGCCCGAAGACGGGCCCAATTTCAAAGGGAAAATGCGTCTCGTCCTCCAGGGGTTGATCCAGGCCATTGGTAAAATTAGTACCGTAGGTCGCTAACATGTAGGTACACCACTGTAATACATTCATGCCATAGTAAGCATCAGAAGAGGGCACATCTCCATATCTGTTGAAATAAAAGGTTCTCAATGCTCTGGAATCTGCATCATCAAAAGATAGTGGCTTTTCTGATGAAACGTGGACGTTGAGGCTTTCGTAATAATCGAAATCCATGCGTTCCATTTCCATCCACTGCGGTAGTCCAAATACGGTCAGGTCTTTTCCCGCCTTCGTGAAATTCAACTTAGCAAGTGCTGCGATCACAAATGGCTCATCGGCCCACTCAGGTATAATTACCCCCTGGAACGAATCAGCCTCGATCTGTAGCGTCAAGTCTTCCCCCAGTTCTTCATTCGATATATCGTCCACTACGATGGTCGGAATTTGATCGGCATCCATTCGCTCCTCGATCTTCATATTTGATTCCTGAAAGAGGCGAATAGCCATTTCAGCTCTGGCATCATTCTTTGCCAGGATCCTCATTTTATCAGTAGTAAATCGATTTTTAGCATAAGCCAGAATAGCATCGGCATGCGTCTTTAGGGAAGGTCGGAGCTGGATATAGAATGGGTTTTCGACGGTTACTTCGGCTGTATTCCAGGGTGAGAGCATCATTTTACCTTCGTATTTGGCAAATGCTGCTACGGGTTGAATATTAGATGTCTGATAGGGGCCAATGATCAGATCTGCATTCTGGATAACAGTATCTTCCTGAAATTTGTATTTGAAGTCGGGATCCACTTCGGTGTCGATCACACTCAGATTGAACTTGACCGGCAAATCTATTCGGTCAAATGCATATTTCATTCCGGCATAGAACTCTATCATGCGCGCGGTACGGTTAGTCAGTCGATCGCTAGCATTTTGGAATCGAGATGCATCGAAAGGGGCCAGTAAAACTATATTATATGACGATTTGAACTCGGATTTGGCACCGCGTCTTGCCCGTTCCACAATGGGAGGAGCTTCTTCTTCAGAAACTTTCGACCACACGATGGTGTCCATGGTTTCCACCTCATCAGTAATCACCACACCACGGTTTGTGTCATCTTCGCCCGTCTGGGTCGAAGACGAAGGACCGAAGATACCGCAACTGCTCCAAAGGAGTGTCAGCGCCAGTATCCCAATGAGACTACTCCCATTCAATCGTCGCCGGTGGTTTCGTACTGATGTCATATACTACTCTATTTATGCCCCGCACTTCGTTGATGATCTGACTGGACACCTTAGAAAGAAACTCGTGAGGTAAGTCACTCCAGTCTGCAGTCATTCCATCTCTGGAGTTTACCGCTCTCAACGCTACTACCTGCTCATAGGTTCGCTCGTCGCCCATGACACCAACGCTTTGGACCGGCAGCAATATTGCACCTGCCTGCCAAACCTTGTCATAGAAACCATGGAGCTTAAGGTTCCGAATAAAAATGTGATCGGCTTCCTGTAATAAAGCCACTTTGTGCGGAGTAATATCCCCAAGAATACGGATACCCAGACCAGGACCGGGAAATGGATGACGATCCAAAATATGCGCCGGAACTTCTATTTCTCTGCCCACACGTCGTACCTCATCTTTAAATAACATGTTGAGGGGTTCTACCACTTTGAGATTGAGTGTATCGGGTAGACCACCTACATTATGATGTGACTTGATCGTC
>JAUILM010000956.1 GCA_030432855.1 Bacteroidia bacterium | reverse complement strand
GGGGAGTTGGTGAGTAAAATTACGGCAGTTTTTGTCTCAGAAACAAAATGAATCGAAGCCGCATGTCCCACCGTACGTCCACTATGTAGATAAATATCGTGATATCTTTTGTTTTTAAATAAATGCCAGCCATGTGCTACCATAGATTTCCGACCACCGGGTATTTTCTGTACCGGTTGGGACATTAGTCTTAGTAATCGCTGCCCTTCTGCATTAGTTAGGTAATATTGCATCAAACGCGTGAGGTCACCCGCAGAGCTTAAAATACCTTCCGAAGCAAAAAAATAATCGAACCGACTAATCGGTGCTTCCCGGCCGGCACGATCATATCCCGGAGTGGTATTCCCTTGATCTATAGATGCCAGGGTTGTCTGTCGTGCATGCCATGAAGACGTCATATATCGGGTGAGAAGTTCCTGGTAGTTCATACTGGTGGCTTGTTCCAGGCACCATTGCAATATGATATAATTGAGATGACTATAGGTATAATTTCGTGTTTGTAACTCAGGACGTTTTAGATAAGACAATAGATCCTTTGGTAGGAAGTGCTGATAAATTGGGGTATTGTGATTATCTGCTACGGTATTTGGAAATTGCGGGAATCCGGATGTGTGCCAGACTAAATCACCAATTGTCACTTGGGAAAGCGATGGATGTATAGAGTCAGAAAGAAAGAAAGTATCTAGCGATGTTTCATAACGTACCTTACCTTCTTCAATCAATCGCTCACATATATGTGCTGCAAAAACCTTTGATAGGCCTCCAATTTCAAAGGTCAGGTTCTGCAAAGAATCTGGATCCATGTGCGCAAAACTGCCAAAGCCTTCGATGAATATAGAATCACCATCAACAATACTGACAATAAAACCAGGCACTTCTTCAAAACTAATCTCAGTGTCGTGATCGATGATCTTTTGTAGTTCGGTCCTGAGAGGACTAGGTTCCTGAGCCAGGCAAATAGTGCCTATAAAAAGGATGAGAATGATAGCAGAGAACTTTCTTTGCCACATTACTCTAATCAATTTTGGTCCCCTTGATGGCGGCGCCAATATTTTTGTCCATGGCTTCATGAGCCAGGGGAGTAGCAAAGTCATTCAGGTCAGCCATGGCTGCCTCGATGATATTTTTATCTCGGGATGCTAATTTTTGCTCCAGGTTGACTTTAAGACTTGACAATTGATCGAGAGTTTCCTTATCAAAGAAATCTTGATTTTGTTCAATAAAACGCTCTGTCGATTTTATGATGTGATTTGCTTCGTTGATCGCTTCACGAATTGCTTTTTCGGCAATATCAGACTGCGCATTTTCAATGCTTTCTAACAGCATTTTCCCCATTTCTTCCTCGGAGATACCATAGGCGGATCGGATTTCAATTTCCTGCATGGTATCGGATCTTAGTTCCTTTGCCCGAACTTTCAGTATGCCATCCGCATCAATAATAAATGCGATTTCTATCTTGGGAATGCCAGCTGGCATTGGGGGAATATCCCTGAGAATGAATTCTCCTAATTTTCGATTATTTTCTACAAGGTCTCGTTCTCCTTGAAAAACTGCAATTTTTAAGTTTTTCTGACCATCAATGGAAGTGGTATAATTTCGGGCAACGCGAGCAGGCACTTTTGAATTCCGCGGAAGAATGACATCCATCAATCCACCCACCGTTTCTATTCCCAATGATAGTGGAGTGATGTCGAGCAATAGCATATCATTTTGATTTCCGGCAAGAATATCTGCCTGGATGGCTGCACCCATAGCCACTACTTCATCAGGATTGAGTGAATCATTGGGTGTCTTTTCAAAAAATGCTCCCACTGCATTTTTGACAGCAGGTACTCTAGTAGAGCCACCCACCAATAATACATGATCTATA
>JAUILM010000955.1 GCA_030432855.1 Bacteroidia bacterium | reverse complement strand
GAGTGATGAGCCTACTAAAATTCCTCGTCGCACACTACACATGGGATATCACAGTGCTACCAAGCCTCCCACCTGGCATTTTTATTTATTGAATGCGGATCTCCTCACTCCTGAATACTTAAGTGGACTTAGCCCCACCATGCGCCAAATGATGCAGGAGTATCTGGCTTGCAGGGAGCAATACCCCCGAATGGAAGACACCTGGCAAGAGGCATACGCTTAATCCAGGTGTAAAAGATTTATCGAATTGTTGATTTTCTAAAAAAGATTAGCATGTGTTCTAGATGTTTTTTTGTGAGTCAATAATTTAATTCCTTTAGCAAAATCTTCTGAATAACCTTATTGGTAGAATGAGCATCTGTTGTAGATTACATCTGCTTTTAATTATTTGCTTAGTTAGTTCTTGTGGTGGAGAAAAACCTGAACTTACCATTGGGCTCATCGCTGATCCTCAGTATGCGGACCAGGAGAGCAGGGGTAAGCGACACTATCGAGAATCTTTATGGAAGCTACAGGAAGCAATAGACACCTTTAATCTTCGCCAGGTTGATTTTGTACAAACTTTGGGGGATGTGATTGATAATAACTGGGCAAGTTTTGATTCTATTTTACCCATATATGCGAACCTTGATCCGAAAATTGATCATTATCATCTCCTGGGAAATCATGACTTCTCGTATGATTCCGTACACTTTACCCATTTGGTAGAGCGGTTGAATATGCCCGATCACTACTATTCCTATACATTAAATAATTGGCGCTTTATTGTGCTGGATGCTACTGATTACGCCTATTTTTCAGAGCCACTCCATCATCATGGTAAGGTGAAGATTGATTCACTGTTTGAACAAACGGTTACAGAAGCCAACAGAAAAGATTGGAATGGTGCCATGGGAAAGAAACAACAGTTCTGGCTGGAGCAGCAGTTGGATAGTGCAACGCTTTTAGATCAGAAGGTGATCGTTTTTTCTCATCTCCCTCTCAAGCCGGAAGACGATCCCCATAATTTATGGAACAATTGCGAGATCATCGATATCATTGAGCGGAATTCAAATGTGGTTGCCTTTATAAATGGACACAATCATGCAGGCAATTATGTGCATAGCGGTGGTATACATTATGTGACATTGTTTGGTATGGTCGATACCATGATTAGTTCTTTTGGGATTTTGGAGATTTATAGGGATCGCATGGTACTGAAGGGATATGGAAATCAGAAAACTTTGCAAATTTCAATTTGAAATCGAAATCTTGTTTTAGAGAACTTGATAGATTGGCTAATACTATTTCAGATTGAGAAAAAAGCAGTTCAAGAATAAAATCACTTCAGGTATACCTTGGACAGAAATTATTAGTCACTGCTGGAGACTGGTCCAGTCAGTATCGGGATGAAGATGGATAGACTACCTGATGATTACAGATAGACTGCCAGCCTTTCTGATCCCTCGTTTTCTGACTTATGTTCTGTCGATGTATGTTTCATATGTCAAATCTTAGTATTTTCTACGAGTATTTGCCAGGTTCAGAAAATGATGAAGTAAACCAGATGCAGTGGATACACTGAATTACAAAGAGCTTTCAAATGGGATGCACATCCTTACCTGGTATCTCTGGTGCGGTGTGTTATTATCCTGTGGTTATGATAAGCCAGAGACCTTGGTGGCAATGGAGGAGCACTTGCCTGATCAAATCGACTACAACTTTCATGTAAAGCCTATTCTTTCGGATAAGTGTTTTCACTGTCATGGACCCGATCCGGAAAATCGTGAGGCCAACCTCCGATTAGATCTTGAAGAGATGGCCTATCAGGCATTGGAAAGTGGTGATGGCTATGCGATTGTACCTGGAAGACCGGGTGAAAGTCAACTATATAGA
>JAUILM010000146.1 GCA_030432855.1 Bacteroidia bacterium | reverse complement strand
TTTTGTGCACGGGTATATTGAAGTTTGTTTTACCACTGAGCTCACTCAGGGCACTTAATCGTTACGGGTGAAAAGAACACTAAGAAAGCTATTCATCACAATGGGTACGTCGAGGTTTTGCTTTCCTGCTACCCAGACCGGAGCTTAGTGTTGAGTCGCTGTTATCACGTAGCTGCTAAACTAGGTATCAGCCCGCATTGTCAAAAGAAGAAGGCTCGAACAGCCTAATTCAAAGTTCTTCATTCAACTTATCTCAGATTTAAAATCACCAACGTGAGATTCCAAGATCTCACGCATCAACCGTGTATAGGGGATTCCCTTTTCTTTTGCGACAGCCTTGATCCTATCCAGAAGCATTTTGGGCATTCTCATTTGAACTCTCTCATCCTTTTGAAATTCAAATTTTACAGACTTAAAAGCACTGAAATCATACTCTTCTAAATTCGCACTAGCTACAAAATCTTCTGCCTGTTGGTCAGATTCTAATACGGGGAATTCCTTAAGCTTTTTTTTGTCTGACATAATTTGAGATCTCCTTTCTGTGCATGAATCGAGCACTTATTGGTCTAATTAACATTACTTTATCTAGTTTTCTTTCTGTGAACACCACAAAAATATATCTACCCGTGAGACCTTGACCCACAGCATGATATCGTACCTCGTCACTATCATGGTTTTGATTCAATAAAACAGAAGGCATACCAGAAAAAACTGCCTCTATTTCTTCGATTGATACTCCATGTTTTTGACACTTTTCTAGATTTCCCTCATCCCAATCAAAACCTGCAACCTTCATGCAAATTCTTGTAGTATGTACAATTGTACGCTTTATTTAGTTCCTCTTCAAATTAATGATCTCGACTAACTAGCTCCCTGAGACTTAAAATCTCCCTCCTTTTAGCTTATCTAATAGTATGTTAAATAAAAAGCAACAACAGAGCTCAAATCCCTGTACCCATACACTAAACTCACGATTGACTTGAAAAATCAACTGAAGTGCATCAATCAAATTAGCTTTCAATTCATCTATGGTCTTGCCTTGAGATATAGCGGCGGGTACCTCTTCCACCTGACCCACATACCAACCATCTGCTGATTTTTCTATACGTGCTGTGAACTCCATTTTGATTGATTTTATATTAACAAAACAATATCATCATGATTATGATTCACAGCAAGAGATGATTACTCATGTTTTATCGGTCATTATAACCTTCCGGTCTATTCGATGGCCTTAGCTCTACCCCTTCAACCGGACCAGTGTTTCTTCCAGCATAGCAATCCGCTTCTGACCATCAGCCAGCTTTTTGCGTTCCTTGTCCACCACGGCTTCCGGTGCATTGTTGACGAATCGCTCGTTACTTAGCTTCTTTTCGATCGACTTGACAAAGCCGCGCTGATACTCCAGATCGGCCTCAACGGTCTTTAGTTCCTCCTCCACATCGACCTCCTTGGAGATGGTGATATAGAATTTGTCAGTACCTACCACGAAAGCCACATCGCTAACATCCTTTGATGCCTCTTTTATGGGTTGTATCCCTTCCAGGAATGCAGTAGATTGTAGCAAGTCAGACCAGCCTTTTTGGGATAATAGTGATTGGGTGCGAGCTGACTTCAGCATTTTAAGTGGTAGTAATTCCCGGACCTTGAGTCCATTCTTATTACGTACATCTCGCACCTTAGCAATGATTTCCTTCAGATACTCTACATCCTCAAGGACATTGGACCCCAGGGATGCTTTCTTTGGATAGGAAGACATCATGCAATCGCCGTCTTTCTCACTGAGTTGGTGCCATACCTCCTCCGTCACAAAAGGCATAAAGGGATGTAGCAACTGCATCAGTTTACTGAAGAGTGCCGTAGTATTATTATAAGTCTCTACAGACATTGTATCTCCGTGGGCAGGCTTTACCATCTCAAGGTACCAGCTGCAGAAATCTGTCCAAATAAAGGAGTATAATTTTGTGAGTGATTCTGATAAGCGATATTCCTGAAAGTCGCTTTCAATACCTTCAATCACCGTTTGGAGCTTTTCCTCGATCCAGGCAAATGCAATCTTATCCGCGTCAGATGATGGCTGGTCGCTTGTCTCCCATCCTTTTACCAGTCGGAGTGCATTCCAAATCTTGTTACAGAAGTTTCGACCTTGCTCACACAATTTTTCATCAAAAAGTAGATCACCACCTGCTGGTGAGCTGGATAAAATACCGAATCGTACACCATCCGCTCCATAGTTGTCAAGTAGCTCGAGTGCATCAGGTGAATTACCCAGTGATTTGCTCATTTTCCGACCTAATGGATCGCGCACCATCCCAGTGAAATACACATGCTTGAAGGGCTTCTCCCCCTTCCACTCGAAACCGGCCATTGCCATACGGGCTACCCAGAGGAAAATAATATCCCAGGCAGTCACCAGGACAGAAGTGGGATAGTAATAATCAATCTCACCCCCTTCATCCATGCCATCAAATACGCTAAAAGGCCAGAGCCAGGAGCTAAACCAGGTATCCAGCACATCTTCGTCCTGCCTTAGATCTGCCATGGTTAGAGTCGCAATGCCCGTTTTTTTGCGAGCTGCTGCCAGTGCCTCTTCGGGAGTCTCGGCTACAAAGACTTCATCTTCGTAATAATATGCCGGTATACGATGTCCCCACCACAACTGCCGTGAGATGCACCAGTCGCGGATATTAGTCATCCAGTGACGGTAGGTATTTTTCTGGTTTTTAGGGAAAAATTCGATTTCGTCACTCATTACACTTTCCAATGCCGGTTTGGCAAGTGTATCCATTTTGACATACCACTGCAATGAGAGGCGGGGCTCCACCACTGCATCTGTCCGCTCCGATCGACCCACACTGTGCACGAGAGGTTCTTTCCGGACCAACTGTTCGCTAGACTCCAGATATTCAATCATGTGCTTACGAGCGGTCATGATCTCTTCCCCAACAAAGTGCTCAGCGGCTTCACTCATGTGACCATCATCTGTGATCACATCTACGACTTCCAGATCATGACGTTTACCAATCTCATAGTCATTGGCATCATGCGCCGGTGTAATTTTCAATGCTCCGGAACCAAACTCTCGATCCACATAATCATCAGCTATAATGGGGATCTCCCGGCCGATCAATGGGACCTTCACCAACTTACCCACAAGATCTTTATACCGAGCATCCTCAGGATGTACCGCAATGGCCGTATCGCCCAGAATCGTCTCCGGACGGGTAGTAGCGATCGTGATAGATTGAGAAGGATCATCAACCAGATGATATTTCACATGGTACAGAAAGGTATTTTCCTCTTTGTACAACACTTCCTCATTACTGAGAACCGTCCTGGCCCTGGGATCCCAATGGACCATACGCCAGTCGCGATAGAGTTTGCCACGATTATACAGATCGACAAATGCTCTGTAGACTTGTTTTGAACGTACTTCATCCATGGTGAAGGAGGTACGGTCCCAGTCACAAGATGCTCCCAGTCTCTGTAATTGCTTAAGAATGATACCCCCGTATTTATGGGTCCATTCCCAGGCATACTCCATATACTTTTCTCTGCCAATCGCTGATTTGGTCAGTCCTTTTTCTTCCCGGAGCCATCGCACCACTTTTGCCTCAGTGGCGATGGAAGCATGATCCGTACCCGGCACCCAGCATACATTCTTCCCATCCATCCGGGCTTTACGTGCCAGCACATCCTGTACCGTATTATTCAGCATATGGCCCATATGCAGTATACCCGTGACGTTAGGAGGAGGAATGACGATAGAGTAAGGTTCTCTGTCATCGGGTGTCGATTTAAAATATCCACTTTCCTTCCAATGCGTATACCACTTGTCTTCAATTTCACCTGCAACGTACCGGCTGCTCAGTTCCATAACCTTGTATTTTTAAAAAAGTGTGGCAAAGATACATACACCATCCTTACAAAGAAGTGCATCTGAATATAAAGATGTAGCCTACTGGTACATACTCTGTACAGATAAACTATAGGTAAGGAATTAACGTTAGATTGAAATACATGACGGAAGAAGAACTCATAGCAGGATGTAAGCATCAGGATCGAACGGCGCAGAAGTATTTGTACGAAACCTATTCTCCCATTCTATTCCCCATATGCCGAAGGTACGTGAAGCATCGGGAAGATGCAGAAGATGTCCTGCTTGAAGCATTCTATAAAATTTTTAGTAACATCAGACAATATCAGGGCAAGGGTAGCTTTGAAGGCTGGATGAAACGAATTGTGATCAATGAATCCCTGATGTTCTTGAGAAAACGTCATAATTTCAATATCAATCTTGACCTTGTATCGCATGCACTGGAAGATCGTGAAAATGGGATCGAAGAACTCCTATATGAGCAAGATGTCCTGAAGGTCATCCAGGAACTTCCCACCGGCTATCGTACCGTATTCAATCTATATGTGATCGAAGGGTACAAGCACCGCGAGATTGCTGAAAAATTGGACATTAGTATTAACACCTCCAAATCACAGTTAATCCAGGCCAAGCGAAAGCTGGGTCAACTTTTAAAAAAAAATAAACGCGTAGCTGTCTAAGTGATGAATGAGTTTCAAAATATACGAGATCACATCTCTAATGAAAGGGAAAATCCATCCAGCAGAGTCTGGGATCGATTGGAGTCTCGATTAGATCAGGATAAAGGCAAAGTAAGTATTCGAGCGATGTATCGATGGGTAGGTATTGCCGCCTGTGTACTGATTATGGTGGCTATCGGCTCAAACATTCAGACCGAAAGCCAACCGGTGCCAAACCTAACCATGGTTGAAGAAATACGACCCGCGGCACCATTGGCAGCTTTCGCTGTCTATGAACACGCTAGTGACATTAATGCCGTATATTCTCAAAGCAACTGGAAAGGTATAAAAGAAGGAACCAAGAAGAGTCTCCTGGCAAAGACGAGTAAACAGGAGGCAGAGCCATCCAGAAATGATAATGACAGTATCCTTTAATAATTAGGTAGCAGGCAAGGTCATGCCACCCTGGATTAGCGGCAGATTCGAACCGAATTTTCCTTCAGAAAGGGGACTATGGTTCTGCTAGATTTCAAAGACTCGTTTCTGAAACGGATTACTCGATGGGAAGCATTGATTTTAAATATTCTTGTCACTCAAGCTTCGCGTTAATATAATTTTGCGCTTTCACCTGGTCCTTCCAACTGAGTTGACTGACCTTACCCAGGCCATGGCGATTACGTAACCACCCCTCCAGAAGGTACTTTACACCATCATATTCAATAATGAATTCGGAAAAGTTTTCTACTTGAATCGTTTGATGAGCAGGGTCACTAGGGACGGCCAAAATTTCTGATTTGGATTGACCTTCTAATGTATATTCCAGCAGTGCAATGGGATCTACCGAGAGTGTGTCACCTGCCCGGACCGACCTGCCGACAATCCAGACCACGATCTTTTCCATATCTGTATCCGCAGAAACCGGTATTGCGGCCTGATTGACGGGATGAGGTAAGAAATCGGTGACTACATAGTGAGACCCTTCCTTTAGGGTATCAAGTTTCTCGTTTTCGAGATCTACTGATATGGCCCTAAACTCTCCAGCCGGAGTTTCAATCACCGTGGTGAATTTTTCTCCCGGGACATTTTCAGGGATAATTAATGTATTTCCTTCAGGGCTCAAGGTTCCCATATCAGAGACACAGGAAATCAAGAGCAGTAAGCTACTACCAAATAAGATCCATTTTGCCACATTATATAATTTATTCATTCCAGACCTTCCTTATCACAATTACAAACAATAAATCATGAACACCATCTTTTAGAAATACACTGATAACGACTGCTTACAATTTAAAACTATTTCTAATAAGTCAAATGTGAATATCTTATGTGCGAGCATACAAAGACTAGATAACCTGGATCAATGAATTATTCTTCCTCACAAATCAGGGTCCAGATTAGAATCGGTGATATGGTGCCTTCAAGTATTAGCGTCAATGACTTACTTTTAATACTTTTATGTATTAATAAGCAAAGATATATGAGGCGTGTACCTGTTTTTTCTCCGTTGCTACTAATTCTTCTGACCTCTTTGATGATCAGCTGTGTTTCGACCAAGAAATACGATGAATTAGCTTTCCAAAAACGACAATTAGAAGCTGAAAAATCCAAGCTCACACAGGAGGTTACCTCCAAGGATGCAATGATCTCTACATTGCGAGAAAAGGAGACCATGCTTACCCAACGTGAGAGCGAATTGGCCAGTACAAAGTCTCAACTCGCGGCCCTGCAGGAGTCTCAAAAAGACCTCATGCGGAAGTATGATGAACTGCTGAGTCAAAGCAATGAAGTCCTGGACAATGCCTCGCAAGAAAAAGCCGCGCTTTCTGAAGAACTATCAGCCAAGCAACAAGAGCTGGATCAAAAGGAAAGAGAACTCCGATTTCTCGAAATGAAGCTGCAATCTCAGGAAGAAAATCTCGTGACCTTACAAGAAGACGTAAGGGTTCGTGAACGTAAACTGCTGGAGCTTACCGAAGAGCTCAATGCCAGAGATAGCATGATGAAAATGCTTCGCGCATCCATTGATGATGCCCTACGTGGCTTTTCTGACGCCGATTTGACCGTATCTGAGTTCAATGGGAAGGTCTACGTGTCGCTATCACAAAATCTCCTTTTTGCCAAGGGTAGTAATGTGATCGATCAGCAGGGTCTCAATGCCATCCGTAAGCTGGCCAACGTACTAAAAGATAATCCTGAAATTCAGATCAATGTCGAGGGACATACAGACTCTGATGGATCACCCGCCAAGAATTGGGACTTGAGTGTAACGCGAGCCACTTCCGTCGTCAAGGCCCTCACGGGAGCGGGACTGGATCCGGGACAAGTGACAGCTTCGGGTCGTGGCCTATATTATCCTAAGGTGCCTAATGATACGGAGGACAACAAGGCTATAAATCGAAGAACCGAAATAATACTATCTCCAAATCTGGATGCCCTCTATTCTTTGTTGGAATAAAACTTATCGGAGGTTGTCAGCGTTTGCCATCAAAAGCATTGTATGCTCAGAGACTCTTTTGTCATTTTGATTATGACTCTCGTCATTATGAGTTGTAAACGTACCGATGTACCCAAAGCAACTGGGACTGCAGACTCTTCTTTCCTGATCAAGATGGAAAAAACGGGCTGCTATGGAACTTGCCCGGCCTACCTACTTGTGATTTCTGACACGGGGGAAATGCGGTTCCGGGGATATGGTCATACCCGGGTAGATTCAGCATCATCACGACTGACACCTGAAGAAATAGACATACTAAAAACATTGATTTCGGACAGGGAATTCCTGGTGCTAAAAGAAGAATATATAGCGGACGTGTCGGATTTACCCTTCACGCATCTCACCATTCTAACCGAAGGCAGAGAAAAGAAAATCAGCTGTCGTGGTCGAATGCCCGATGCTTTTCAGACTGTTGAATCCTTCCTCACTAAGAAGGTAGACAGTAAGGGTTGGATAAAGGGAACTGATCATACACCAAAAGGAGTACGAGAGCTCATCATTGATGTAGATTCATCTGTGTCATTGCAAGACATCCTACAACAATTTGAGACATTTGAAATGCAACTGGTGAAGAAACTCAGCCCGGGCCAGAATTTATATCTGGTTAGTTGTCAGGTAGCGGAAGAGGATGCAGATGAGATGTTACAAGTACTCAAAAGCACTCAGGGCGTGAAAGCCGCGCAATGGAACCATACTTTGAAAAAACGTGATCAATGATACACCGAATTCAACTTACTTTATCCTTTCTCTTTATAGGCCTTTTGGCACTTTCTGCTCAGGAAGTCGACACCACCAATTTTCAGACTTTCGACTATGAAGATGAAGGTCAGATCTATGTAATGCAACAGTACTTCCTGGTTTTTCTGAAGCGTGGAGATAGCAAGAGTGAAACTGAAGAGGAGGCTCAAAAGATCCAGGCCGCCCATTTGGAATACCTCGGTGGATTGTACGAAAAGGGATACATCTGCATGAATGGACCCTTTGGGGATGACGGGGAGATACGAGGTGCCACGGTATACCGGGTATCTTCTGCTGAAGAAGCACTAAACCTGGCCAGTAATGACCCAGCGGTAAAGGCTGGACGCCTGAAGGTGGAAGTACATCCCTGGTGGTTAGCCCGCGGTACGGGAGTACGTTAAGATCTTGCGGGCCTAAAATCTGACGTCCTGTCTGTTTTTCTGATACGGAATCTTAATAAAGTTCAAAGGTGCCTGACGAACTCTAATGTGGAAACTATAAGTTCCTCTTTGAGGTGCCCAGTTGAATCCCATCTCCCAGCAATGTAGGTTTCGGGTGAAGCCCAGGTAAGGATATGTGATACGCTTCGATCTGAAATCATACCCGATATTTCCGACGTTAAGATCCCAGTTGGGTGTAAGGCGAATACTCCCCCGGGTGTTTAATGAATTGGTAGTGACGGTCATTTCCGTATTACCCTCATTGTTCATCATCCACATGACTACCAGATCGTGGTTGAGTCGAAAGCGACTGAACAAATCCGTAAGTGACTCCTCTTTTCTTTCTTCTCCTCTTTCAGATTGGCGACTACCGCCCCTACTGCCGCCGCCTCGATCAGTAACTGACTCGAGGTCTCCCTTAAAGAGTGATTTCAGCTGATCCACCGTAAGTCCCGTACTAAGCCTCACAGCAGCTCTATCAAAACGCAGTGGCTTCCCTTTGGTTTTCCAGTAGAACTGATTGATCCGTCTGCCATTTTTATCCTGATCATACGGATCATATACCGCACTAAAATTCACGCGAGATAATCCTTTGAAAAAAGTTGTGGTCCCGCTGATATTGACCGTGCTCCACTTCAGACTATCCAGCACAAAGTTGTGTGATCCATTGACCGAAAGCGTATTGAATAATTTGATCTTTTTCTCGGTAGAATCTCGTTTCGAAAACACCTTAGCCTCCAGAATATTAGTAAAAGAGTATCCCAGCGCCATACGCTGACCGGTCAATGGAGGAGACCCGAATAAAGCCCCCTCAAAAATGGAGTAAGGAGACTCCTCCTCACTTCGTATATCAGTCTGCACATAGTCGACATATCCCAGCGAAGGATCAGTATAGTCAGGCGAGTAGTTAAAGGATATGTTGGGTTTGATCACATGCCGCAAACCGCGAAACCAACCCTTGGTGCGACCTACGCCCAGCGAACCAAATATGGTAGTAGTCAAAGATATACTGGAACTAAACTCCCTTAAAGGCTTGAATCCATTAAGCGTATCCTTGAGCACTTCTCCAAAGGAGAGGGTGTCATATACATATTTTATTTCAGTACTATCGAGAGGATTGATAATCGAATCTACGATTTGCAAATCCAATGTAGGATCGAACTGCTTCTGGATCGTCTTAAAGTACCAGCTCTCATCATAATTGACCGCGGGAGAAATCGTAAAGTAGCGAAGCACCTGGAAAGAAGCACTACTATTCAAACTGTGGTTAGCACCGTACTCAGCATCTTTAAACAGGGACTGCTGAAATAACAGACTGTCTTGTGTTTTTATGCGATTCAGAAACTTACCTGTGTATTGCAGGGAGATCTTCTCGTACCATTTTTGCTCCGGAGACCGTGTTTTCTTTCGCTGAAAGGGAAAGATCCGCCGCATACTTACATTCACATCCGGAAGCGTGAATTGCATAGTGCCTGTCCTTGTATTCTGAGATGCCCGGGCATTGGTCGATAGTGTGAAAGGCGTGCCTTGAAAGACCTTTCTAAAGGATACATTACTACTATACTGACTATTGAGCACCCTGGCGGCATCGTTATAATTCAGTTGATCATATCCACTAGTCTGCATTTGCACGCTGGCAGAAAAAGTCTGGTTTGGCCGTGATCTTGGATCTTGACGGTGCGTCCAGTTGACTTTGAAGGATTTCACCGGATCCCGGATAGGTCCTTCCGCAGTGAGAGACTCGCCTATTCGGTTAGAAAATCCAATATCGAACGATCCACTATATCGATAGCGCTTACGATACTGGGATTTACCTCTGATACCC
>JAUILM010000145.1 GCA_030432855.1 Bacteroidia bacterium | reverse complement strand
TTGTGTCATCCTACTCATCGGGAAAAATCACCCCTGTAAATATGTTAATGGCAAATATGCATGGTGAGTTTAATCAAAGACGACCAAAGTTGTATCGAAACAAAGGAAATAAAACCTTTGAAGATGTGTCGTACCAAATGGGCTTGAATCAACCAGAGACTACTATGGGCTGTAATTTTGGTGACCTTGACAACGACGGCTTTCCTGACTTCTATCTGGCTACGGGAGATCCTAGTTTTATTTCCATTGTTCCCAACAAAATGTATCTCAATAAAGCCGGTGGAAGCTTTCAAGACATCACTTTTAGTGGAGGTTTTGGGCATATTCAAAAAGGTCATGCCGTTGGATTTGGAGATCTGGATTTAGATGGAGACCAGGATATTTATGTAGTCATGGGAGGAGCATATGAAGGAGACTATTTTCAGAATGTACTTTTTCAAAATCCAGGCAATGATAATAATTGGATACAGGTCCGACTACAAGGAACTAAGAGTAATCGCTCTGCTATTGGCGCCCGGATCATTATAAAAACTGCCGAAAATCAGCAAATATGCCACACGGTTGGTACCGGGGCAAGCTTTGGAGGAAATAGCATCTGGGCCGAAATAGGTCTGGGTCAATCCAGGGAAATTGAAGAAATTAGAATTGATTGGCCGATTTTAAATGGTGATACGACCTATTTAAAGGACATCCAGGCAAACCAGATAATCACCGTTGTAGAAGGAGAGACTAGTTACCATACATTAGAACTATAATATGAAGGTACCTGGTGTGTCATTATTAAATAAGCATTCTTAAGGTGAAGTCATTTTGAATTATAGCAAGGCATCAAAACGAAGTGTAACAGAGCTCCATGAGCTTTTAAAAACGCAGATAAATTGCAAAAGGACAAATCTTGGATTGTGCCAATTTAGTAATTCCAACACTAGTACATTGTCGAGTTAAATATGTTGGATAATTTTAATAAGATTTTTGATGAAGTTCAAGGCTCAAACCGCAATCATAGCAGTAGCTACGATGAGGATGTGGAACGAAGAAATTCGCAAATAGACATGAAAATTACTGACAGTCTTTGACTGGACAATGTACTAGTTTAGCTTTGTGATGGAATGGTCTCCATGGGCAAGGAACTGATCTTTTCAAAGCCATCGAAAGCTTGTTGAGTACAAGCATTGTAAAATTATACAACTATAAAGGCCGGTGTTTATACCTGTAAGGGCGATAACACGCTACGAAATTAAATATGCTAAATATTGACCTCTCGACTAAGAATGTTCTCGTCACAGGTGGTGCAGGAAATGGTGTAGCTGCCGGGTTGGTAGATGCTCTTCTGCAGGCAGGGGCGCACTTAATCCTGCTCGACAAACGAAGTGAAAAACTAAAGTTTCTGACCGAAAGCCAGGAATCATTGACCACGTACTCCTGTGATGTTTCAGATGAAAACGCGGTGACCACGTTTTTTGAAGAATTTCAAGACTATCCTTTGCATGGATTGGTAAATAATGCGGGAGTCGGTTTGAGCAAACCTGCCCACTTGGTAGAAGAGAGTGAGTTCTCTAATCTATACCGTGTAAATGTGCAGGCAGCATGGCAATTTTCGAAATGTTTTGCACAAAACTGCATGAAGCACGATGTGCAGGGAAGCATTGTTAATATTTCTTCCGTGCATGCCCATAGTACGCAGAATAAGCATGCCATTTACAGCAGCTCCAAGAATGCCATAATCGGATTGACAAAGGGTATGGCTGTAGAACTTGGCCCCTTGGGGATAAGGGTAAATGCGGTAGGACCAGGATATGTGCATGCTGAACAAAACTATGATTTGATTCGTACCTGGAATGATGATCCCGAGCGGTGGGTCAAAGATCTTGTCCAGAATTATCAGGTATTAGAATATGAGATCAAACCTCGGGATATTGGTAATGCAGTAGCTTTCTTACTATCGGATTTGGCCCAATGTATAACGGGCCAAAACATCTATATAGACAATGGTACAACTAGTCTCATATTCGGCCGTGATTTCGTCTAATGCTGTACTAACATCGTACTCAACTTGATTATAGAATGCGCCATGCACTTCACCAATCATTGGTCAAGGCTACCCCTGGCAGAATCCAGATAAGCATTAGTGGCATTTAGATTCAAGTCAATTTATGCAGTGTTTTGCCGGATTACCAACGGCCAGATCACCGCGCTGCAGTCAAAAATTGAGAATGTACGAAACGAGTGGATTTAGGGATTAATGTTGATGCTATAGCTGATATGCTCTCTATATTTGAAAGGTATAACTGCTAAAATATTTTCTTCGTGGTCCATAAATTGACATTAGGCTGTAATGCCCTTTTTGACCGGTATGGTTTGGCTCTCCTGAGAAATTCGCTCGCCATTGTTTTCTTTTGGTTTGGCATCCTTAAGCCGCTGGGAATGAGTCCGGCATTTGATCTCATTGAAAGTACAGTCTATTGGTTTTCAGCTTCCTGGTTTGTACCATTTCTGGGTTTCTGGGAAGTCTTGATTGGACTGTTAATGTTTATGAGACGCAGTCAATGGGCTTTACTCCTACTCCTTCCTCACATGGCCGGCACCTTCCTTCCTCTTCTTATAGTACCTGAGGTCACATTTATCGATCCACCATTTGTGTTATCACTCGAAGGTCAATACATCATCAAGAATCTGGTTCTCATAGCTTCAGCCATTGCCGTCACGGGTCTTTCCGGTGTCAAAAACTCCATGAGTCAATAGAGCACGGAGGGTATAAGCCATCTTTCTCTGACCCTATTTTTTCCTATTTTGCCGCCCAAATCGAAATTCCGGGATAGGATATAAATGAACAGAAAAGACATCAGTCTGGGCCTTAAGGGAATGGCAATGGGTATGGCGGAAATCGTACCGGGAGTGTCAGGAGGCACTATCGCCTTTATCACAGGTATCTACGAGCGCCTGATTAATGCTATCAAAAGCATAAGCACCTTACCGCTGGGTGGATGGAAAGGCAAAAATTTACCCACGCTTTGGAAATACATCGATGGCCCTTTTCTGTTGGCATTAATCGGTGGAATGTTTATCGGTATTCTGGTGGGTATCTTTGGTATTTCCTATCTCCTTGAACACTATCCACCCCTGGTATGGGGATTCTTTTTTGGGCTGATCATTGGCTCCACGATTTATATCGCCGGGACTATAAAGGGATGGAAAGTTTCTACCTGGATTGCACTTGTCGTGGGTATCGTCATTGCCTATTTCATCACCATAGTAAATCCAGCACAGGGTAGTGAAAACCTGTTATTCATATTTGTAAGCGGGATGATTGCTATATCGGCATTAATTCTGCCCGGGATCTCCGGAAGCTTCATCCTGCTCCTACTGGGCATGTATACTTTCGTCCTTCATTCTGTCAAAGACTTTCTGCTCACCCAGGATATGAGTGCAGGTTGGGTAGTCATCGTTTTTGCACTGGGTTGTCTTACCGGACTTATGCTGTTTTCGAATGTCTTGAGCTGGACACTGAAGCACTATCAAAATTCAACGCTAGCGATACTCACTGGCTTCATGATTGGATCACTCAACAGGATCTGGCCCTGGAGAAACCCGACGGTATGGCTCAACGATGAAGGTGAATATATATCAATTTTACCTCCCGATGCGATCCTGGAAGATTATCATTTAGTGTCAGAGCTCAATGTGCTGCCAGCGCAGTATTTTGGCACACCATATCTTTCCGGTGTACTACTCTCCGCCGGATTGGGACTAGTCATCGTGTTCTTCCTGAGTAGAATCCACGTGGATTAATCACCTCGAGGGATTCGTATACGCTCTACCAATGTCTGAATTTCCGGAGGTGGTGGTGCCGTCATTCTGGATACGATGATGGAAACAATAAAGTTGAATATCATACCCAGCGTACCGATTCCTTCAGGAGAGATTCCAAACCAGTATTGATCTGGGGTACCACCTCCATACTTGAAATAAATGATATATACCGCGGTAAAAATCAATCCTACCAACATACCCGCTATAGCACCCTGCATGTTCATTCTCTTGGAAAAAATGCCCATCACGATTGCCGGAAAAAATGATGCTGCGGCAAGGCCAAAGGCAAAAGCAACCACCTGAGCCACAAATCCTGGCGGATCAATACCAGCCCAACCGGCTATAATAACCGCCACGGTAATAGCTATCCGGGCCGCCAGCAATTCTCCTTTTTCAGAAATATCGGGTTTCAAAGATTGCTTTAACAAGTCATGGGAGATCGAAGTGCTGATCACCAGTAATAGACCGGCAGCCGTAGAAAGTGCAGCTGCTAATCCACCGGCGACCACCAGAGCAACCACCCAGGCCGGTAAGTTGGCAATCGAGGGGTTGGCAAGTACCATGATATCCCGATCAACCGTTAATTCGCTACCATTCCAGCCTCTGGCGGAGGCTTCAGAAGCAAAATCGGGGTTTTGATCATTATAGTATTGCACCTTGCCATCACCATTGAGATCATCGAAGGCCAGCAGTCCTGTTTTCTCCCAGCTGGCAAACCAGTCGGGAAGGCTATTGTATGGCTGATCATGAACTGTCTGAATCAGGTTGGTACGTGCAAAAGCTCCGATCGCAGGTGCCGTTGTATATAATATTGCGATAAATAAAAGAGCCCAACCTGCTGATTTTCTGGCATCTGAAACCTTGGGAACCGTAAAGAATCGCACAATTACATGCGGAAGACCGGCTGTACCTAACATGAGTGCAGCCGTTACAAAAAACAGATCTACTTTCCCTTTATGCGACGTGGTGTACTCCCTAAAGCCCAGATCTGTCAACACACTATCCAGTTTATCCAATAGGTAGGCACCGTCACTGAGTTTACCTCCCAGTCCAATTTGAGGCACTGGATTATCCACCATTAGGACCGAGATGAAGATCGCCGGTACGAGATAGGCAAAGATCAGCACACAATACTGAGCCACCTGAGTATAAGTGATACCTTTCATACCACCCAACACTGCATAGAAAAAGACAATCCCCGAACCAATAATAACTCCCCACTTGAGCTCAATACCGAGGAAAGCGGAAAAGGCAACCCCAACTCCCTTCATCTGCCCAACTACATACGTAAATGAAATGAAGAGCGCACAGATTAATGCCACCATTCTTGCTGTCTGTGAGTAGTATCGTTCTCCGATAAAATCAGGCACCGTGTATTTTCCAAACTTTCTAAGGTAAGGTGCCAACATGAGCGCCAACAACACATAGCCCCCGGTCCATCCCATCAAATACTGCGCGCCCTGGTATCCCATGAAGGCGATCAGTCCGGCCATGGATAAGAATGAAGCTGCTGACATCCAGTCAGCGGCAGTGGCCATCCCATTTGTAATAGGATGAACCCCCTTTCCAGCCACATAAAACTCAGCGGTACTGGAAGCTCTGCTCCATATCGCAATGCCTATATAAAGGGCAAATGTGAGACCTACGATCAGAAAGGTCCATGCTTGTGCGTCCATCAGTAGAAAACTTGATTAGGTATTTGGTTGATCAGTCGTTGACATCGTATTTGCTGTCAAGTCGGTTCATCAGGCGAACATAAATATATATCAGGAGGACAAAGACATAAATAGATCCTTGTTGGGCAAACCAAAATCCCAATTTAAATCCTCCCAGCCTTATATTATTGAGCGAATCTGCCCACATAATGCCAGCTCCATAAGAAACTAAAAACCAGACAAGTAAGAGAATAACAAGGTATTGGATGTTGGTCTTCCAGTAGGAGCTATGTTGATTGTCCTTCATTGCACATTTGTTCGTCAATGACTGAAATTAGTGATTCTTTTCGGACTGACTGTTATATACTGAACTGATATTCGAATTATCTAGAAAGGGATGACCTTCTCCATTTTGTTTTCCCGCAGATACCAATGCACGATACGCTGCGCATCACGACTGGCTACGATCGGATCCACGACTTCTTTTAAAGCTTCAGTGGTAGATATCAAAGTGCCTTCGGATACGAATCCATATCCAGTGACTTCACCACTTTCGACCATCACAACACTCTTTTCTTCGGCTTCTCTCCCCTGGTCTATGATGAAAAAACTGTCTTTTACTGTCTTTTGCAGATACGTGATGGCCTCCATCACTCGCTCATTGTAGGTTTGGACATCCTCCTCCCCTATGCATGCCCCATAGCATTTTGAAATACGATAGTTAAAACAAGTACCATAGCCTGTCTTATCACCACATCGATGTTGACACAGCTCGAACTCTTCAATCATGGCCTCCAGGTGTCCTCGTGCATAGGCTAGTTTTGGGTATGCCTTGATGATGACATAACCTTCCGGCGTATTCTTTTTAATCTTTTCTGCCCTTACATGTAGGTAACCATCCTCGTCCATGAAGTAATATAAGGCATAGGGAAATAGCTTGCGCCGAAGCTGTCGATTCACTTCGGGCTGCAATCTTTTAATTTCCTGCTCTTCCAACAACAATGCCACCAACTCACTTCCGGTCAATTCGAAAGTAATATCATGTACTCGCTGCTGCAGCTTATTGGCCTTCGCGGTGTTGTCGGCGAAGTGCTGCATGATCCGCTTCTTAATATTGATACTCTTGCCCACGTAGATGACATCACGATTTTCATTGTGAAGATAGTAGACACCACACTCTTCCGGCAAGGCATGGAGTTGCTCCAGTGAAATCGCAACGGGAAGTCTGGATGCCTTTATACCATAATTGACGATATCATTAATGGCCTCTCCACTTTCCTGCTTCTCGAGCATAATCTGGAAAATCAATGCTGTAGCTTGTACATCTGCCATAGCGCGGTGTCGGTCTGTGACAGTGATATCATGAAATTTACAGAGAGCATCGAGCCCATGTCGTCTCAAATCCGGATACATCATACGACTCATTCGCACCGTACAAAGTTGCTTCCGCGTGTACACATACCCTAGTCGCTCGAATGCCTTTTTAATGAAGGTATAGTCAAATCGAACATTGTGCGCTACAAAAATACAGTCCTGGGTAATCTCTACCACTCGTCGAGCCACCTCGAAGAACTGGGGCTTTCCTACCAACATCTCATTGGTGATTCCGGTGAGCATCGTAATATGCTTAGAGATACTGCGCCCGGGATTGATCAATGATTGAAACTCATCCACCAGGGTAGTTCCATCATAAACGGCGATTGCTATTTCAATAATTTTATCCCTTCTTATAGCTCCACCAGTGGTTTCAATATCTACAATTGCATATTTTCGCGACATAGAAGGTTGAAATTATAAAATTCTCTAATATGACCACCAAAGTATTTAGTTTTTTATTTATATGTTTTCTGTCGTATAACTGTCAGGAAGCAGGTGCTTCGAAAACGAATGAGACTGAGGTAAAATCAGAAGTTTCTGAAGTGGAAGTCGGTGCATCACAATTTGATGTTTACCTCCCTCTGATTCGAGATAAGCGTATATCGCTTGTGGTCAATCAAACTTCCGTCATTGGGGAAGTGCATCTCGTTGATACGTTGCATAATCTGGGAATGGACATCGTCAACATCATGTCTCCGGAGCATGGATTCAGAGGTGATGCAGATGCAGGTGCCAAGATTGAGGATTCGCGGGATGCTGCTACCAATATCCCCATTCGGTCACTGTATGGAGCAACACACAAGCCAACCCCTGAGATGCTTGAAGAAACCGAGATGGTCATATTTGACATTCAGGACGTGGGTGCTCGATTCTATACTTACATTTCGACACTGCACTATGTGATGGAGGCATGTGCCGAGTTAGAGATTCCCGTCCTGATTCTGGACCGTCCCAACCCAAATGGTCACTATGTCGATGGCCCCATAAGAGAGGCTCAATATAAATCTTTCGTGGGCATGCACGAGATACCTGTAGTGCATGGTATGACCATTGGTGAATATGGTCAAATGATCAATGGAGAATCCTGGCTATCAGGTAATCTAACATGTGATCTGACGGTGGTACCCTGCAAAAACTATGATCACAACACCTTCTATGAATTACCTGTCCCTCCATCTCCTAATCTTCCCAACATCCGCTCGATCTTATTATATCCGTCGCTCTGCTTTTTTGAGGGCACTCCCCTTAGCATAGGAAGAGGGACCACCACTCAATTTCAGGTCATCGGACATCCCGGGATTGAAGATTACACCTATACATTTACCCCTACTTCGATGTTTGGAGCGGCACATCCCGTACTTGAGGACCAGGAATGCTATGGCGAAGATTTGACCACTATACAGGCACAGGATCTTCATGAGCAGGCTGCCCTCGATCTATCCTATGTGTTGAAATACTATGCACTGTTCCCGGATAAGTCTACGTTCTTTAATGAGAATCTATGGTTTGATAAGTTAGCAGGTACCGCCAACCTTCGCCAGGACATTGTTGCCGGTAAGTCTGAGGAAGAAATAAGAGCCTCCTGGCAACCGGGGCTCGACAAATTTAAAGAGACAAGGGCTAAGTATCTTATTTATCGGTAGTAGCTGAGATGTGAACGGATTGAATTTCTATCTCAAATCCCATAACTTCAAGGGGAATCAAACCATGATTCAAAATGTTTACGGATATTCAAAGATTCAAAATCGGGTCCTTCTTTTTCTTACTTGCATCACTCAGTTCCCTTCTACTAAATATCTGGGTTTGGTATTATCCTACTGATTGGCTTATTAGATCTCTTTCATTTCTTGCGTTAGTCACTTGTATCTATGGCATCTACTTGATATTCAAAGGACTATCAGCATATAATAAAAGTGAAACTGAAGACTAGACGGCTGCCTATTGCAGGATTTAGCGGGAGAACTAATGTCATCCACCCGAAGTCACGGAAGCGATTTAGGGTCAGCCGCTATTTGATCAATCGAATGTACTCCTGGATCTTATCATTGGGCACTAGCACCGCCAGATTATATTGTTTGATTTTCCAGATTCCAGTTTGATCCCGGGATAGCACCCCTGATCCTCTACAGGGTCCCATCCAGGTGTCCAGCAGTTCATTAAACCAGGCAGTATTTCCATCTTCAGATATCGTGACATCTCTCTCCTTTGCTTTGAAATCCCAGGCAGAACCCTTGTCAAAGAACGGTTTGGCAAATTGGTAAAATGACTGCTTATCCCAATTCTCTGAAGGATCCGTCCCCAGGTAGGTCGCATCTTTATCCAGATCGTCAAAATAGTCGGCTGCATTGGCATTGCTGGCTGCCAGATGCCAATTGTCCAATAGGTTGTTAATCACCCCGGCCTCGCCCATTGGCGTGCAGTCATCTCTTCGGGTATCAGCAATCTGCAGTATCTTCCAGGAGGTCCCGTCATGATGCAGCTGAAAGGCATCTACACCACAATGATCATATTTACCATCTACGTAGAGTTCGTAATTAACCCAGGCCGATGCCAGGTGGTCATCTATCTTGATTTCAATATCCTTGATTTCTTCACGATATCTCCCTCTGGACAGGTTTCCGAGCATTGTAGAAAATTGCTCGCTCGTCACTACTCTGACCGAACCATCGGTGTCCTTACTTATAATCCTTCCTTCCGGTAAAAACAGGGACTTTGCCTGATAACTGTTGGCATTATACATGGCGGTAAAGAGGCTTTCTATAACTGCTTGCACGTTGGCTTCCTGGCCGTATGTCGAAGTGGAAGGTCCCGGGGCAGGCACAGGTGTAGCCGAACCATCATTCCCACCAGACTCATCCCCATCCGGAATGTACGTTTCATCTTTCTTCTGATAGGGACTATTCACTTTTATCTGGGCACTTGCACATACCGTACCCGCGACAAACAATAGGGCAATAATCAATCTCATAACCATGTTGAATTTAAATAATGGAAGTACATTCGTATTTCGAATTATAGATAAATTTGGATTGGATTCAAAATGAATTATACATGCGACATCTAAGTTTGATTATCCTTCTAATGCTTTTTTCTATCGGTTGTCAGGACAAACCCGATGTGCAGGCTGAGATCGCCTCTCTGGAGGCCCAACTCACCTCTAATCCCAGTCAGGAAACTCTAGAAAAACTAGTGTCCCTCT
>JAUILM010000144.1 GCA_030432855.1 Bacteroidia bacterium | reverse complement strand
TGGAACATCATGAAATACCTAGGCATTACATCTGCATTTATTCTACTATTCGCATTCTCCACTTATACCCTTATTGCACAGAAGGCTGCGACAGATCTACGCTGTGAGTACCTCCAGAACCCCATCGGTATTGGCGTCGAACAGCCACGGTTGAGCTGGATGATTCCTTCTGAGCCTGAGAAAAAAAATATAAAACAATCCGCCTACCAAATACAGGTAGCGAGTAGCATCGATAATCTGGAAAAGTCCAAACGACTGATATGGGATTCCGAACGTGTTAATAGCGAGCAATCTACCCATGTCACCTATCCCGGAGAATTAACGGCAAGGACCCGATATTACTGGCGTGTACGTACCTGGGATCAGGATAATCAGGAAAGTCCCTGGAGTGAACCGGCTTATTGGGAGATGGGATTACTCCATGCGGGTAACTGGTCAGCAGATTGGATCAAGCCAGGACATTCCGAGGATCCTAAGATTGCAAATCCTGCCCCGTTGATGCGGAAGGAGTTTACTCTGGACCGAAACATTGCCAAAGCACGACTATACGTTACTTCACATGGATTGTACCATGCCGAAATCAACGGCGAAGAAGTAACCGAGGATCTTTTCACGCCAGGATGGACATCGTTTGCCAAAAGATTACAATATCAAACCTATGATGTGACAGCATTGCTGCAAAGAGGTGATAATGCCATTGGAATCTCTTTGGGAGACGGCTGGTATCGTGGTAAGTTTGGGTTTTCATCGGGATGGAATCTCTACGGTGAAGAACTGGCACTACTAGCACAACTGGAGGTAGAATATACGAACGGCAAAAAAGAGGTGATCGGATCGGATGCCACCTGGAAATCTTCTACCGGTCCCATTCGAATGACCGGTATTTATGACGGTGAGGTCTATGATGCCCGAATGGAAAGACCAGGATGGTCCAAGGTGGGTTATGACACCGGCGACTGGAGTACCGTAAAAACCACTGATATTTCGAAAGAAAAACTCATCGAGCCCCGAGGTGTCCCGGTACGCAAAAAAGAAATACTGGAACCAAAGAAAATCTTTACGACGCCAGCAGGAGAAATGGTCGTCGATATGGGTCAGAATATGGTGGGATGGGTCGAGATCACGTTCGATGGCAATGCCGGAGATACGGTGAGTATTTATCATGCAGAAGTATTGGATAAGGACGGAAATTTCTACACGGAAAATCTCAGGGAGGCGGAGCAACGCATGCAGTACATATTGAAAGGTGATGGTCCTCAGACTTTTGCACCTCAATTTACTTTTCAGGGGTTTCAGTTTATAAAACTGGAAGGATTGGATGCTCTACCCGATCCATCATCCATAAAGGGTGTGGCCGTATATTCAGACATGGAACAAACGGGCACTTTTGAATGCGGTGTCCCGCTCTTAAATCAATTGCAAAGTAATATTCAGTGGGGCCAGCGTGGCAACTTTCTCGATGTACCGACTGACTGCCCACAGCGGGATGAACGTATGGGTTGGACCGGAGATGCTCAGGCATTTGCACCCACCGCCTGCTACAATTTTCACACGGCCGCTTTTTACACTAAATGGCTGGGTGATGTGGCAGTGGATCAGAAAGATAATGGAGCTATACCCTTTGTAGTACCCAATGTCCTGGGAGACAACGCTGTAGGTTCGACGGGATGGGGAGATGTAGCAACTATTCTACCCTGGACCATGTACCTGAAATATGGTGATGTCCGCATTCTAGAAGAACAATTTGAAACCATGTCAGGATGGGTAGACTTCCTGGATAATCTGGCAGGAGAAAATCATCTGGTGCAAGATGGATTTCACTTTGGTGATTGGTTATTTTTCATCCATCCTACGGAGTGGAATGCAAAACCGGGTTATTCAGATGTAGATTTCCTGGCCACGGCCTTTTTTGGGTACTCAACACATTTAGTGGTTGAAGCATCGAAGGTGTTGGGCAAAAGTAGTGAGACCGCAAAATATCAGAGCTTATTGACTGAGATTAAATCAGCCTTCCAGGAAGAGTTCGTCACGAAAAAGGGACGCTTATCACCCCATTCACAAACGGCATATACGTTGGCTCTTGCCTTCGATCTTTTAAAAGAAGATCAGCAGGAAAATGCAGTCAGATACCTGGTAAAAAATATCGAGTCTAGAGATTTCCATCTATCCACTGGTTTTTTGGGTACACCGCATTTATGTCGTGTACTCTCTGATCGAGGATATACCGATGTTGCTTACAAATTACTTCTACAAGAAAGCTATCCTAGCTGGCTGTATCCAGTGACCAGGGGTGCCACCACTATCTGGGAGCGCTGGGATGGGATTAAGCCTGACGGTTCATTTCAAACAACGGCAATGAATTCCTTTAATCACTATGCATACGGAGCCATAGGCGACTGGATGTACAGTGTGACGACCGGCATCCAGGATGATCCGAAAAATCCCGGCTACAAGCACATATTCTTACGACCGCATCCCAGCAAAGAACTGCAATACGCCAATGCTTCACACAAATCACTCTATGGTACTATCCATTCCAGTTGGAAAATAGAAGGTGACCAGGTGACATTTAACTTTGTCGTGCCTCCCAATACTACCGCAGTCATCGAAATCCCCCAAAATGGCATCAATCCAGCACAGGGAGTGGACCGGTATGAAGTTGGATCGGGGAGTTACACATATGAAATCGCAGTTCAGTAGGATAATTACCTAGGGGACGTTGGAGGTAGGATATCCAACTGTGACAAGGCCTGTCGGGTGACCGCAATCCGTGCCTGAACGAAGCCGTCTATCTGCTCCTGATTCATTGGTTCTATATTGGTAGCGAAGAAGTACACATCACCTTCCTTTTCTACATATCCTACATACCATCCATTGTTATGCCCGTTGTCAACTGACCAACCACTCTTAGCTCGTAGGGTATATTCTGCAGTGGATTCGACAATCATCATGTTGTCCAGGATGTCATATGTGTGACTACTGATTGGAATTTTTTTAGCCTGGTAGCGACGGAGAAAGGTGATTTGTTGCATGGGAGAAATTCGCGAAGTACCCATTAACCAGAAATTATCAATGGTCTCACTGGAAAATTGCATGCCGGGATAGTTTATTTTGTCCAGCATGGTACGCATACGTTCCTTGCCCACTTTCCGGGCAATGTCCTGATAACAGGGTACACAGGAGTAATGAAATGCATCGCGAAAAACCAGGTCCTGATTCCAGTTACTAATGGATCGCTCTACACCGTCCCACCAGAAAATCGTGCTATCATCCTGCACTACGCCCAGCTCAAGCGCAACCATACTGTTTGGAATCTTAAATGTAGATGCGGGCAACCTTCCTTTCTCAGCCCATGAAAAATCATTGGAATAGAATCGATCCTCTAAGAGATCATATATCAAAATCGTCCCGATGACCTCTTTCTCATCCAGGATCTTCTGAAATTCTCCTTTTACCATCTTATGCTCCTGAGCGGCTACTCCAAAAAAAAAGATGCCCAGAATCAACACCAGAAAAATTCTACTCATACGTACTCTAACGATAACTACGAGCCAAAGATACTCATTTCCTCTCCTGCCTTCCACACCCGTACCACTTCCCACACTCGTTCCTGCAATGCCTTTACCAGGGCAGGTGGATAGGGATCCCACATGGGAAGACCTACCGGTGACAATCCCGTCATGATACTGAAGTGTGCCGCAAGATTGATCATGGTCCCCAGATGATTTTGATGAATATTTTCCTGCATAAACATCCAGTCCAACCGTAGTTCTTCATCTATGTCCGGTGGATCTACCAGAAGACTATAGAAAATCAGACCGCAAGGTATTACCTGCGCATTGCGTTCATCCTCGAAATTGCGACAGGTCCTGACAATCTCCATAGTTTGTTCGCGATAAGACTCCATGCCACCATCATTAATGGTAGGGTTTCTGCCCCAGGTCATATGTACCAGCATTTGTTTATCTGCCTTCTTAATCTCCTGATAAAAACTATCCAGGTAGATTCTGGAGCCACTCGTGACAATAATTATCTCCTCGTCCTCATTGTGGA
Source organism: Bacteroidia bacterium (assembly GCA_030432855.1). Taxonomy (GTDB): domain Bacteria; phylum Bacteroidota; class Bacteroidia; order Chitinophagales; family Saprospiraceae; genus JABDMH01. The sequence goes on along the minus strand of JAUILM010000144.1, from coordinate 5,996 downwards.
TCTGATCCACAATATCCGGTTGAAACATACGACTAAGGCGCTGACCCCAAAAGATCCTGGATCGCGTCCGGATCGAAAAAGGCGCATTAACTTCCTGTAAAACTCTGGGAAAGTGATTTTCCAATCCTCCTTCAGTTCCAATAAAACTATTTCCGATATAGAATAATCGATTCTCCTTTTTCAAAACCGGGTCCCACGCAGGACTGGTTGTAAAATCAAAAGTATAATTATGGCTGACATCAGATTTAATATCTGCATCTTGATCCAACGTCATAAAGCTGCCGTCATTCCAACGATTGATAGATTGACGTGCCACCGCTAGTATTTCCTGCAATAAATCATCGGCAAAGGGATCCCACATGGGAATCACATCCGGGACACCACCTTCGAGCACAGCCAACAGCGATGCAATATTTACATAAACACCCAGATCATTTTGTACCGAACTTTCGGGTACAAATAAAAAATCATCCCGAAGGTTACCTTGTTTAATTTCTTTTAAAACATCATGAAATACAAGTCCAGTGGGAGCTATGGGCACGTTCTCTTCCCTGGAAAATTGAGATAAAGATTTATGTGAAAAAATTGTTTTCTCGGAAAACTCCCTCCATGTATTACCAGAAAGAAAAGGGTTATCCTCCCACTCAGAAAAGAAAATAATTTCTTTATTTGCCTTTCTTGATTTTTCCAAAATTTCGGCCATATCTTTTTCCGGACCACTTTGCACGATTAGTAAATCGTCATCTCCAGTCTCAATGCGATCTAATAAATCCGTAGTCATCATTTCCGACAAATCCGCCCGATTGTACATAGCTATCCAATCGGTATGGATGCCAGTCGAGTCAGGCAGTCTTTCAATTGTCCTTCGAAAATGATGCTGTAATCCACCCTCGCTACCCACTTTACTGTTTCCTACAAATAGGATGCGTAAGTCCTCCTTGATTTCAACCTGTGCTATGGAATATTCCGTACCAAATAAAAACAACGATAAAAACAGAAAAACTCTGATCATTTTATTTGAATGTTTCTTCAATGGCGGAAATGGAAATTCCAAGTACTGTTTCACAAATTGCATTCAGATCATCACGATCACCTTGCAGGTGCACGGTCCGGTGACTATGTGTCAATTTTTCACCTTTTTTCAAGGCGCTGGTGTAGCTATTCGATTCGAGCTCTACAAAAGGTCCCAGCTGACTGCCACTATCCGTAGGTCCATCATTGTAGGCATTAAACGCGTCACCAGCATACGGATCTTCATGAATTTCCCAGGTAGAACAGAGATACTCACCATCCGATTTTAAATCATATTGTATCAGGGTCAACGTGCCGGATTGACTATCCCATGCACCGGCCACATTTTTCGCACTTGCCGGCGTTAATCCTATTTTACTGCGATGCTTACCATCACCCTTGAACAGTATTACACCATCCCTTACCTGAAGCCTATCCTCAGGCACCTTCCCAAAATAATCATCGGTAAGTTCCAAATCATGGGCCTCCTCATAGGGTGCAATTAATGTCGTATAATCTGATGGGTTGTACATGCCTAAAATCCAAATTCCCAGTGTACCTGTATCTCTATTCCAGTCCTCTCCGACATTTGTGATCGAGTTTTCAGATTCATAAGCCACCAGGGAAATGGATTTAGGAATATTTATTTCCAGATGGTCCGCAATAGCGCTGGCAGAAAGCACTGCGATTTTTCGTTCAATTTCAATATCAAATTTTACGCCTTGATAGTTGGCTAGAGAAGCACGCTTTTTAAAAATCGCTTCATGCTCTTTTTTGGATACAAGATCATACGCGTCAGTATCGATAACGGACGGTGTCTGCCAATGGGTGAGATCGAAGGGATCTCCCTTGGAAAAATAAATGCTAAACTGACCACCTTCCGGAGACAGCCAAAACCTTTCCTCTCCGCCATAAGCATTCATGTGCGCCACTGCCTTACGGCTTCGTATGAGGTCATAATTAATCCAGCCAAAACTCTGACCTTCGTTGCCAGCTAGTGTACTCGTCATCACCCTGCCCTGATAAGCTGGTACAATTACAATTTTTGCGTCTATGTCATCAGGAGCTACCAGTTCGCAGATGGCCACAAATTTGTGCAAAAAATCAACATCTTCGCCATAATTATCGGGCACTGTATTTTCTACAGCATCTATTGAACCTGCCACCATAGCCGTAGCTAATAATCCCCATTGAGCTCGCTTCATAAATTCTATTTTATTTAAAAGTAATGTTAAGTGAATCACCCTCTCCCAGTGACAACTGATCTTTAAACTGTATCAATACTTTTTCTCCGTCGAAAGAAAAATCACCCTGTGATACACTACGGACATCCTGGGTGGTACTGACTACAAATTCATCCAGGGTCAATTTTCCATATTGCACATCCAGGGAAATCTGATGCTGATCCTGAGTAAAAGTACCCCAGGCAGATCCACATGACCAAAAAGTGTTAAATGAATCTTTATCAATTTTAGGATTAAATGTCAGTCGGTTTTCCACTGCACTGTAATCAAATCCGGATAAAGCCAACAACACAGACCAACTTGCCATGGCACGCGCATAATGAACGCCACTTTCATTATGCATAAATGGGTTTCTCTTTAGACCATCATACCGATCCTGAATAGCTTCTACGATTTCCAGACCTTCGTCTATTAGGTCCGCGTAAATCAGTGATGCAGCGAATGCATATTCCACACCCGTCCACACTTCCTGAGCATAAACAAAGGGAAGTAAAGGTTGACCTCCATTAGGCCAGGAGCAGAGCACCACCCCCTGATCATCATGCAGCGCATAGATTCTCTGAATATTCTCATAGGCTCCCATATCTTTAATGAAGTTATGTTGATATATATTCTGTAACGCCGACTTGCTCTTCTCCTCATCTACAATAAATCCTAATCCGGCATTTTGAGCAATGTACTGACCCAGTAACTGATCCGTGAGACATCCGGCTCCTAACTGATATTTAGGGATAATATTCCCACTTTCATCAGGAGGTGAAAATTCAATCCGGGCATCTGCAGGATATGAATCCGGAGGAGGTATGATTTGAATAAAATATTCACCATTCCAGAGGTCTGTTTCAAAAGCATTCACACCCTTTTCATACACCGACCGATATTCCCTGGCTTTTATCTCCTCTCCAAGGTATTCAGCCATAATGGAGCATGCTTTTAATGCGGCCAGATAGGTGGAGCTTGTCATGGAACTAGGTCCATAAAAACTAATATCGTAGGTATTATGCTGACGCCCTTCCAGGATTCCGTTCTTGTCCGGGTCCCAATCCGTATTCCAGGCATATTCGAGGGCAAGTTTTACTTTTGGCCATATCTTTCTCAGCCACTCATCATCACCCGAATTCCTCCATTCACGATAGACTCTTGTGATAGATCCCATCTGACCATCTGCGGCTGCTCCCCCATCAAACCTGGCCACACCCAGTGGGAAAACTGACCTGTGGTCCTGCAACCCTTCATCATCTACGTCATAGACAAATTCGATCTCACGCATATTTCTCTCAAGAGAAGGAAACAAACTGGCCAGTGTCTGTTCATAATTCCATACATGTGTACAAGTACCCGGACAGCACCAACCCACCGTGGTCACTCCTTCAAACCCATGCACCTCTCTGTCGGCTGTTACCTGAATCAAGTTCGTCTTGATTGAAGCCATTTGTGTACTCAATGCTTCTATGACTGATGGAGGATACTTGCTATCGTGAAGTGATTTTGCAAAAGTCTGTGTCTTGGCAACTAGTTGATCTTTATTTTGAAGATACTTTTGTAATGCATCTATTTCGCTATCAAATAATACCTTATAATAATTGCTAAAGGTCTTATTCTGAGCATCTGTACCAAAGGTTTCGGCCGCGGTAAATACCCTATCTGGAAAATACCAGGACATATAAAATGGCACCTGAATGACTTCACCGGGTTCCAGATCAAACGAAACGGCCAGGACTGCATTACGGTCAGAAATTTCATTATAACTGGGGACCTTAAAAGTCGTCTTCCAGGTTTCCAGCTCCTCAGATATTTTACCATCTGTAGAAAAGTCCCTCCATAGTATATGCATATCATCCCTCCATTTCCCCGAATACAAATGGGTCTGTGCCGTGACATCATGCTGCTCAGTTGCTATTATGTATTGACCTTGACTATTTATACTACTGGACGAATCAGAAGCAAAACGGATTCCAGTCAAATCACCTTCCGTAAAGTAATGATTTGAAATGGACTCCGCTTCGATCATATTCTCCATATTGAGCAGAAGAGTGACTGAATTGTTTCTATCCGATGTATTTTTTATGGACCATTGAAAATCCACAATGGGGTAGGCACTATTTTCCACGTCCAATGGAATAAAGGGATTTGAGGCATTGAGTTTCATTTCCAGATCGATATCCTCATCCAAAAATTGCCATTGGATTTCAGGATAATGATTAATAAATACTACCGAATCAATTCTTGGCAATCCGGATGATTTTAAATGGGTCTCCTCTCCATAAGGAGCGATATACTCACCCTCCAATATTTTTGAGGTGGGTGATTCCCCTTGCACTTTTGAGTAAATAGCAAAAAATGTATTAATAGGGTTTCGTCTTCGATTAGGTCGGTTAAAAAATTCCATGTGTGAAAAATCACCTCTTCCACCCATTAGAATATTTCCGGTACTGATCCCGCCCAGGGGTACTTCAATCGTTTTTAGTTGTTGGCCCGTATAGTGGAATGGGATATCCTGACCTGAAATATCACAGATCAATAAAAGCATGGGAATAACTACAAATCTATACTTCATACAATGGAGATTCTATAGAAATTTAAATAGAATACCCGCAGCATACCCGAGCACAGTTCTTCACTTCAAATTACTTCAACAAATATTCCGGGTAACCGGCATCGTTCTCAATGACGTCAAAAAAACGCTTTTCACGCAATTGCTCTAACAGATCTACCGCCTCTTGATGCTCAATGCCCTTCCAGTCTTTGAGCTGAGTTGGGGAAATCTTTCCCTCATGCTGCATGGCATATTCAATTACATCGAGATCCAGCAGTTCTAATCGGTCCTCAGCTTCCCTGGGGTCTGGTTGAACTTCTTCGACAGGGACCGATTGATCCCTATAATCTGGTCCAAGAATATAGCTGGTTTTTCCCCGCGGATCTCTAACCGCCTGTATAATCTTATCCCTCTTAAATCGTCTTATTTCTTTCCTTGCTTCTTCAGCACTGAGGTCAGTTCTGTAGACCAAATCAGTCAGTGTAATCCTAAAATCAGTTTCCTCGAATAATCGCATGAGATCTTCAAAACCAAGAGATGAATGAACTCGGATGATTTCTTGCTGATCAGGAAGTGGCTGCTTCAGTCCATAGTAAGGAGTCACACCAGACGAAAACCTCTTGACCAGACCAAACATAGATAGTTTGGTAAGTCGGGCTCTTGCCTGGGCTTTACTCATATCTCCCAGCATACTCAATTGTGAAGCGGACAGCAATTTATCGGGTTGTTGATCCATAAGATCAAGGATGCCTCCATCGGATATCCAGTAAGTCTCTCTGGTAGTGTTTATAGCATTTCTATAGACCAGCGCGATGATGGCAAAAGGAAGACCAACCCCAAACAGGATAGCTCCAAAGACAATCGCAAATATTGCCATGCCAGACATAGGTAGATAGTTGAAATGCCATGCGTCACCCCAGTCCTGCCGCTATTTTGTCTACGACTCGGAGTGAGTCATTGCGTATTGTACCTAATATACCACCCAATTTGTAAATGTCATATCCCACAAAGTACAAACCCTGCCAGGGTCCTTCGCCCACGGGTCCTCTGGGCATTCCAAATTTATCCAGTTCAGAAGGGTTTGAAAGAATTCTCTGCAGTCCGGAATCATAGCCTGTACACAAAACCACTGAATCAAATGGTGCCTCCTTACCTTCTGCAAAGTGGATGGTTTCCTGATTGAACCGGTCAATGGCCGGAACCAC
>JAUILM010000143.1 GCA_030432855.1 Bacteroidia bacterium | reverse complement strand
GTAGTGCAACTGCTCGCATATTAAAGGTGTTTAAACAGGTTGTGTTGGCTAAATCTAGGGATTTCAGGTGGAATGAATGAGGTTCCGAAGATTGTTTTTTAGGCAAAAACTGTTTCATCGACAGTTCTCTCCACTAGGAAGTGTTGGGTCAAACCCACGATGAGGATCATACAGCGTAGAGAATACACAATTCCGTAAATCTCCATCAAGGAGTCCGTTTTCACAATCTGTTGAACAGAAAGTTCCGGATACCATCTTAGTCGATCCCGAGGTGTTCTCAACCTCAATCTCATACGCAAATGTCCCAAACGGTCCTGGATCACGATTTGAAGTAGGTGTATTTGGCGTTGGCCAAGAGAGATGCCAGCAGAGAATTCGATTGTTATCTGGTTCATTGGGTATGTCAAGTGCTTCTAACCTGTAAGAATTAATATAGAGTCCAAAGCTAGGCGTAATACAGAAATGATCATTGATACCATCACCATTAGGGGTGATTACATTGGGGATCAAATATGTCTGGCTATCTATCGTGAAGACTACCGGATCTGAAGAACAACATATATGTTCATTCTTATCGTCCTTGTTACAACTGGCGACACAAAGCTGTAGAATGACCAGAGATAGTAGAGGGATGTATGCTTTCATTCGCTTGATAAGTAAGATCTAAAGGTATGTTTAAGTTAAGATGTGACAAAGACCTGCTGCGAATAGTAATCATTTTAAGCTAGTATTTATCATAATATCAGATATGTACACATTATAATATATTTTATTTGTCCATGACCTTGCATCTTAATTTTCTTTGCTCTAGTTTTGAACTAACCAAATGGTTAAAACAACCAGTTAGTTGGAATGACGAAAGATCAATCGACAGAAGCGCGTATCAAGGAGGCAGCCAGTACCATCTTTATGAAGAAGGGACTGACCGGGGCAAGAATGCAGGAGATTGCAGATGCAGCATCCATCAATAAAGCCATGTTGCACTATTATTTTCGATCCAAGCAGAAGCTATTTGAAGTAATATTCGCAGAGAAGGTAGATGCCTTGTTTACTGCTTTTGCACGCATTTTTCAATCAGAGGGTACCTTTCGTGAGAAGATTGAGCAATTTGTAGATCTGGAAATCACTTTTATTTCCACATTTCCTTCGCTACCTCTTTTCGTACTGAACGAAGCTGCAAAGAATCCATCCTTCGTGGAAGATCATATGCGAAGTCGGAAAGAAATACTTAAACAGAGTTTAAAGATCACATACGATCAGATGAAAATTGAATTTGGTCCGGATATTATTCCCCTGGACCATTTTATGATAAATATTTTTTCGCTCTGTATTTATCCCATCATTGCCAGGCCTATTGCTAAAGTGATGTTAGATAAAGACGATGCGGCCTATGATGTATTTATCGAGAGTCGCAAAAAACATGTGACTGAATTATTACTGCAGACCATAAAAGTAAAGTCATGAGTCAACGCCTTTTTATTCTTAGTCTGTTATTCTTATCAGGTGTTGGTAGTGTATCGGCTCAGATAACGCTGGATGAAGCCATTAATTTGGCAATCCGGAACACACCCCGTCAAAACATGCCCGATATCATAGCAAGTCGGACGGAGCTACTAGATGAAAATATTGATGCAGAAAAAATTCCGCAAATTACGTTGAGTGGTCAGGCCACTTATCAGTCTGCTGTGACAGAACTCCCCATTGATGTACCAAATATTCCAATCGAGCCCTTATCCAAAGATCAATATCGGTTGCAAGTACAAGCAGATCAATTGATCTGGGATGGGGGTGTCCTGAAAAATCGCAGGGAATTAAATCAGATGCAAGGCGATCTGGCACTTACGCAACATGAAGGAATGTTGGAGCAGGTGCGGCAAAGGAGTATTGATTTATTCTTTAGAGCGCTGGAGATCCGATCTCAGATACAGATGATGTTACTTCAAATAGCATCACTACAATCGACCAAGGAACAGCTGGATATAGGTGTTGAGAACGGTACTGTCCTCCGTATGGAGTCACAAACTATGGAAGCGTCTGTTATTAAAATCCAACAGCAGATAATAGGTCTGGAAAATCAATTACAGATGACGCTGGATCAGCTCTCCATTTTGACGAATCGTGAGATTCCGCATGATAGTATACTGGTTGATCCGGGTAATATTCCTATTCCATCAATGTTGGTAAATAATCTGTCTGCCTATCAGCAGATTGAACAACAGAAGCATTTGATCTTACGTCAGTCGGAGCTGGAAGATGCTGTGGCCCGGCCAAAAATTTCCGCTTTTGCACAAGCTGGATATGGTAGGCCCGGTCTAAATTTTCTGGATAATGGATTTGAACCTTTTCTCCAGGTGGGCCTGCGTGGTCAGTGGAATCTAAGTGCGTTGTATCACCGTAAAAATGATCGTCAGCTCCATGTGTTAGATCAGCAGAAATTGGATATAGAGTGGAGTAGCTATCTGGAAAACCTGGAATTGCAGATGGTGCAGTTTCAAAGTCAGAATCAACAAGTCCGGGAACTGCTAGAGGAGGATAGTAAACTAATTGATCTCCGTGCTTCTATTTCCCGGACGGCTGAGGTGCAACTTAATAATGGAGCACTCCCCAGTGCAGAGTACGTTCGGATGGTAAACGAGGAATATGAGGCCAGGTCCCTGGAAGTACTGCACGAACTACAACAAAAGAAGAATTTGTATCTGTGGCAACATGCAGCGGGAGCCTATGAAAAATCTTTTAGCCAATCATCAAACCAGTAATTCATGAAGCAATTTCAAAAATCCAGTGAAGTGTATTTCCGAAATATTATTGTCATGGCATTATCCGTCATGATGCTCAGTTGTGGTGATGGTGAAAACGAGCATGATGCTACCGGCACTTTCGAAGCTAAAGAGGTAATCGTAAGTGCCGAAGTACCGGGTAAGGTTCTGAAGTTTCCCTTCGAAGAGGGTGACTATGTATCGAAAGGAGATACTGCTGTTTATCTCGACTTTATTGATTTTTCAATTCAGCAAGCGCAGATAGATGCTAGCATGGAAGCCGTGGAAGACAAGCAGCAAAGCGCAGCTCCACAGATTGGCATTTATGAGCAGCAGATTATCGCCGCTGATGCTGAAATAAAGACGCTGCAAACGCAATTAAATACCGCTAAAAAAGAGCAGGATAGAATTACGAGACTATTTAATGCTGAAGCTGCAACCGAACAGCAAATGGATCAGATAAATGGGCAGGTAGATTTTATCCAGGATCAAATACAGGCAGCGATTAGTCGGAAAGCAGTGATAAATGCTCAGATAAAGGCAGTACGTGATAATACGGCCATCCAGAATAGAGCCATCGTCAGTGAGAAATTACCATTAGAGCAAAAAAGATCGCAGGTGGAAGAGTATATGCGTCGGGCTAAAGTTTTGAATCCGATGAATGGAACCATTTTGACCAAATATATTGAAGAGGGTGAGTTTGCTACCATGGGTAAACCCTTATATAAACTGGCGGATCTCCAGAACATGGAGTTGCGTGCCTATGTGGATGGTTCTCTATTGCCAGACATTAAAATAGGTCAGGAGGCCACCGTTTTTATCGATCAAACTGATGGTAGCTTCAAAAAATATACTGCAAAAGTAATCTGGATATCGGATGAAGCAGAATTCACTCCGAAATCCATTCAAACCAAGGATGAAAGGGCCAACCTGGTGTACGCTATTAAACTAAATGTGAAGAATGATGGATTTATAAAAATTGGCATGTATGGCGAAGTCTCATTTAATAATGATGAAGAAGCATCATGAGTATTCAGATCGAAAATATATCCAAGTCTTTTGTAGGAGATCGGAAAGTTTCGGCCTTACAAAATATCTCCTTTCAGGTGGAGCCCGGAAAGATTTTTGGACTCATAGGACCTGATGGTGCCGGGAAAACTACACTCTTTAGAATATTAACCACGCTGATTTTAGCCGATGAGGGACAGGCAACAGTACAGAAATATGATGTCATAAAGGACTACCAGAAAATAAGAAGAATAGTGGGATACATGCCGGGCAAATTCTCACTGTATCAGGATCTAAGTGTACTTGAGAATCTCAAATTTTTTGCTACCATCTTTGGAACCACTATTGATGAAAATTATAACCTGATCAAGGATATATATATTCAACTGGAGCCTTTTCGGGACCGGAAGGCCGGTGCTCTCTCTGGAGGAATGAAACAAAAACTAGCCCTTTGTTGTGCTTTGGTACATCGGCCAGAGGTACTTTTTCTGGACGAACCTACGACAGGCGTTGATGTGGTGTCACGGGCTGAGTTTTGGGATATGCTGAAAAGACTCCAGACAAAAGGTATTACCATTCTTGCTTCCACACCTTATATGGATGAAGCCAGTATGTGTGACGAAATTGCTTTAATTCAGGATGGTCAGATACTTTCCATTAATACACCTTCCGGATTAATTAGTGAATTTGATAGCCCCCTATATGGAGTCAGTGCTGATGATATGTATAATGTCATGAATGACCTAAGAGATCATACCTCAGTGGTGTCATGCAATACATTTGGGGCAGAGCATCATGTACAACTAAAACCTGACATAGATCCGACCGTAATACGAAAGGATTTGGAAAAATCTGGGCATGAAAATGTCAGGGTGGAGCTCATTACGCCGACGATTGAAGATTGTTTCATGAATCTAATGCAACAATAAATAAATATGTTCAGCATAGAGGTTGAAAGTCTGACCAAGAAGTTCGGTTCATTTACTGCAGTTAATTCCATCACCTTTACTGTAAAGTCTGGTGAAATCTTTGGCTTTTTAGGGGCTAATGGTGCCGGAAAGACGACGGCCATGCGGATGCTCTGTGGATTAAGCCGCCCGACCAGTGGACAGGCATCGGTAGCGGGATTTGATGTGTACAGACAGGCTGAGGAAATAAAGCAACGCATCGGATATATGAGCCAAAAATTTTCGCTCTATGCAGATCTTACGGTTCTTGAGAATATTGAATTTTACGGAGGCATTTATGGACTAACAAGGGGAGAGATAAAGGACAGGGGTGAGGAGCTCATAGAGCGATTAGATCTAAGAGGGGAGGAAGAAATCATGGTAGCTGAGTTGCCCTTAGGGTGGAAACAAAAATTAGCATTTTCTATTGCGATCATGCATCGTCCCTCGATCGTTTTTTTGGATGAGCCAACGGGGGGAGTAGATCCTCTGACGAGACGTCAGTTTTGGGAGTTGATCTACGAAGCCGCTGCGACCGGTATTACCATATTTGTTACTACACATTATATGGATGAGGCCGAGTACTGCGATCGTGTTGCTATTATGGTGGATGGGAATATTCGTGCTCTGGATGCACCTGAAAAACTGAAGCGAGATATGGGACTCGCTACGATGGAGCGTGTTTTTTATTCATTGGCAAGAGAAGCCACAAGGGGGGATTGATATGAAACAGTTTTGGGCATTTGTGAAAAAGGAATGGTATCACATAAGTCGGGACTACCGAACGCTTCTGGTTCTCATTGGTATGCCCATTGTCCAAATTCTGATTTTTGGATACGCACTTTCAAATGAAGTGAAAAATACACGAATTGCCATTCTGGATTTTGCCGGAGATTCCTACAGCAAAGAATTGACCGATAAAATTGAGGCTAGCAGATACTTTGAAACGGTTACTTATTTACGATCCATGAATGAGATTGACCGGTCGCTTCGATCCGGTGAAGCGAAGATGGTAGTCGTATTTCCTAACAATTTTACGCAGCAACTTGTGCACCAGCATGAGTCACAATTGCAATTAGTGACCGATGGATCAAATCCCAATCTCAGTGCTACACTGATCAATTATATAAATGCCATTACTAGAGACTTTCAGACCCGTGTCATTAATGAGGTGTCTTTACCCTACACGATCCATGTGCAGACACGCATGATGTACAATCCCCAATTGCTGGGTGCTTTTACTTTTGTACCTGGCGTGATTGCGCTCGTCCTCATGCTCATCTGTACCATGATGACATCAGTCTCAATTGTAAAAGAAAAGGAGCTGGGGAATATGGAAATATTATTAGTGTCTCCCATGCATCCTTTGGCTGTCGTTTTCTCGAAGGCAGTACCCTACATTGGCTTGAGTGTGGGTATATTATCCATTATACTATTACTGAGTGTTTTTTTATTGGGAGTACCTATTTCTGGTAGTATAATATTACTGTATGTGGTGAGTCTTATTTTCATTATATCGGCGCTGGCACTTGGACTGTTGATTAGTACGATTACTAACTCCCAACAGGTGGCTATGATGATTTCATTAATGGGTCTTATGTTGCCCACTATGATGTTTAGCGGCTTTATGTTTCCTATTGAAAGTATGCCTATTCCGCTTCAGTGGATTTCTAATATTGTACCTGCTAAGTGGTATTTTTTTTCCATTCAATCCATTATGATAAAGGGTTTGGGTATGGAAGCTATTCTAAAGGAATTTTTGACCCTGTGCGGCTTCGCGATATTCTTTTTGGTACTGAGCGTGAGAAACTTTAAAGTACGAATGGCATGAGAAAGATGCGGTACATCTTGAGAAAAGAGTTTAAACAGATCTTCCGGGATCCGGCAATTCTGCGTCTTATTTTTATTATGCCTGCTATTCAACTCTTGATTTTACCTTTTGCTGCTGACTACGAAATTCAGAATGTGAATATTGGAATTGTTGATCACGATCGATCGACTTATGCCCGTGAACTGGTGCGAAAAATTGAGTTTTCAAATTATTTTAATCTTACCGGATACTCAAATTCACAGAAGGAAGCGATGCAGTGGATAGAAGATGATGTCGTAGATCTCTTTATTGAAATTCCTGCTGACTTTGAGGCTACATTGATTAGGGAGGATGAAGCTACGCTCTTGATGGCCGTGAATGCGACAAATGGTACTAAGGGGAATTTAGGTGCCGCGTATGCTAATAATATCATTGGTGAATTTAACCGGCATGTGAGAAGTGAGTGGGTTCAGTGGCCAGCATTTAATCCTGAACCACAGATAGAGGTAGTACATAGTCAGTGGTATAATGTGCACAGTAATTACCAGCGTTTTATGGTGCCGGGCATTCTTGCGGTCCTGCTTACTATGGTAGGTGGCTTTTTATCGGCTCTGAATATTGTAAAGGAAAAGGAGATTGGAACCATTGAACAATTAAATGTATCCCCAATAAGAAAGCATCAGTTTATTTTGGGTAAATTAATTCCATTTTGGCTGCTTGGATTTGTAGTCCTCACCATTGGACTCGCCATCAGCTACTTTGTCCATGGAATCGTACCGGAAGCTAACATTGGAGTACTATATGTTTTTGGAGGAGTGTATCTATTTGCCATATTGGGATTTGGTCTGATGATTTCAAACTTTACCGATACTCAGCAGCAGGCCATGATGGTCGCTTTCTTTTTCATGCTGATCTTTATCCTCATGAGCGGACTCTATACCCCTATTGAAAGCATGCCGTCGTGGGCCCAGATTGTTGCCTGGATCAATCCAGTGACATATATAGTAGATGCGACCCGGATTGTGCTGTTGAAAGGCGGTACTTTCACCGATATTCGCTTCCATTTTCTTGTAATTACTCTAGGTGGGCTGGTTTTAAATACGCTGGCTGTTTGGTCCTATCGAAAGCAAACATGAAACTTGGTGGAGATTCTTATGTAAGACTCACTCTTTCTTTGAGCTACATGACCCCAAATCCCGGTGATTGTGTAACTTATGCCTGCAAAATTAAATAAACTAGAATCATGAAAACACTGCAAATTATTCTGATTTCTGCCTTGTGTCTTACTCTTTTGTATTGTACCTCACCTACGGGTGCAACTCAGGAGGCTGGGATGATGAAATCAAAGAACAGCCTGGTTACCAGTGCTAATACATTTCTTACTGCGTTGACAGAAGAGCAAAAAGAGAAAGCCCACGTGGCTTTCGAGGATGATCTGAGGTCCAATTGGCATTACTTGCCGGTAGCCATGTACGAACGGAATGGCATTTCAATCAAGGAACTATCAGATAGTCAGGATGCTCTGGCCTTTGATCTTTTGCGATCATGTCTTAGTGAGGAAGGATTTTCTAAGGCAGAGGAGATTATCGACCTGGAAACCGTATTACAAGTGCTGGAACCTGACAATAATGGAAGAGATCCTGAACAATATCATGTAGCCATCTATGGGACACCAAGTGATGATGGAGCCTGGGGATGGAGTTTTCAGGGACATCATCTATCGCTTCATTATACCATTGTAGATGGAGAGTTGATTGCCACACCTCAATTTATGGGAGCAAACCCGGCAGAGGTTCGTTTAGATGGACCTAAAAAGGGATTGCGTGTGCTTGCGGCAGAAGAGGATTTGGGTATGGATCTTATAAATGCTTTGCCTGAGGATCAAAAAAAGAAGGCTATATTTCTTGAAGAAGCTCCCTATGATATCTATACTACTAACGAGGCCGGAGTGACACCATTGGACGATTTGGGTGTGAGCTATGGTGAGATGAGTACTGTTCACAAGAAAATGGTGGATGCTATCATTGACGAATTTATTGCGGCTATGCCTGCTGAGGTTGGCAAGCGCCGTCGAGCGGAGCTGCGCGATGCGGGATATCTTAATATAAAATTTGCATGGGCCGGATCAACCAGCATGGGGGCCGGACATTATTATCGCTTACAGGGCCCTACTTTCCTTATAGAAGTGGATAATACACAGAACGATGCCAATCATATACATTGCGTCTGGAGGGACTTCAATGGTGATTTTGGAAGAGATTTGATCGCTGAACATCGAAAGGCAAGCCAACACTAGACCTCCAGGAAGTTGGTTGATGCATGTTAATTTTGATCCAAAGAGCTGTGTAAAGTGTTAATATCCAATTAATTAAAGAGACTGCTTCCGTTGAGATTTCGGAATTAGCCAACTTTTTTATTATTTTCGGCATCCTGTTAATTGTTCAACCTAAACATAATTGAGAATATATGAAGACTATTCACACTCTTCTGCTCTTGCTTCTGGCAACGAGTATTACTTTGGCTCAGGATGCTGAGGCTACGGCTGCAGGTACTTACAATGAGGGACTTGCGGAATTGAAAGCAAAGAATTATCAGGTAGCTTTTGACAAGCTTATGATGGCCATGGAGCTTGCTAATCCTGATGATGAAAATGATGCAAAAGTGCTACGATTAGCTAAAGGTAATGGTGCTATCGCGGCGTACTACTCAGGTAATGCATTGCTAAAGGAGGAAAAATTTGATGAGGCAAAGGCTCGCTTTGAGAAAGGTATTGAGCTCAACCCTAAGGCATATACATGCTACTATGGTATTGCAAAATCATACGATGATCAGGACATGATCGCTGAAGCAGTACCTGCTTATTTAAAAGCCGCTGAAGTGGCTGAATCTGCCAATAAAGCAGATCGGGCTGAGCGATACATCAGTCGTGCTGGTAGTATCATTGGTACAAGCTATGCTGCTGAAAATTATGAGCAGGCCATTGCAGGTGGAGAAGCGTTTCTGGCTGCTAAGGAAGACAAAGATGTAAGTTACTACATGGCGAAGGCTTTGATAGCCTCGGGCAAGCCTTCTGATGCATTAGCGCATGCCGAAAAAGCTGCTGAGTTAGGTGGTGCAGAAGATGAAGGAAAATTCTTGCTTGGGCACGCGGAAGCGTTGGAGGCAGTAGGTAACAAAAGTGCTGCAGCTGCAGCATACCTAAAAGTACCTGCAGGCAAATATCATGATCACGCCCAGTACAAAGCTGGACAGATGGAGTAATTTCGAATCTGAATAGAATAGTTTTATAGATATAGAATGTCCATTGGCATCAAGCTGATGGACATTTTTAGTTTTATAGATTGGAGTTCCCTAAAAATTATCTAATTTACCATAGCACATTTCATTAAAGGGTACACATTCATTCATTGATCCAGCTTAGTTGGATTTTAAAATATTACGTGTATGCTACAGCTATCAGTACCCATTCCAAACATTAAGGGAAAACAAGACATTGAGATTGAAATGACCGTCAATGGTAAAAAGCAGAAGATGCACTTCG
>JAUILM010000142.1 GCA_030432855.1 Bacteroidia bacterium | reverse complement strand
ACTCGATAATTCTCACCATAAATAAACTTTATTGAATTGCCTGGTTATCTGATGTACTAAATCCATTGCTGCACATCTACACATAGCAAACGCTTGCTAAGGTATTTCCCCAGGCAGGTAAGTCTAACCGGAGACTCATGCATCTTTTTTAGCTCATTGTCTAAAGCTGGCTATTGATTCGCACCGATACCACAAAAGGGGTATATCTACTATTCCCACCCTGGGGTGATTCTTGAGAATACCATTCTTTCCACCTTTGACGAAAGCAATAAAATTTGAACGCCATGAAAAATCTGATCTTAGCCTTCGTCATTTTTATAACTCCATGTATAACCTATAGTCAGGGTGAAGTCGAACTACGGACCGACGGCATCGTGATCCCATCGTTGACCACCAGTGAAAGAAATACGATTAGCTCGCCTGAGGACGGTCACATTATTTATAATGAAACCACAGATCAGGTAGAAATCCGACAAAATGGTAGTTGGGTCTCCTTATCCTCGGGATCTTCTGCCAGTTGGAAAATTGAGGACCTGCTGGACCAGAACACAGGGGTGTATGCTATCGATGGAGTTAGTGACTACGTGCAGCTAGCTGTCGAAGGAGACGCAAGTATTTATGTCCGACGTAATGCTCACGGAGAACTGAGGCTTGAGTTTTCAAGCGCTGAAGGAGTAACGAATACATTTGTTGGTACCAACTCGGGAGAAAACAATGATGGCAGTTCAGGCGCTACATCAAACACATTTATGGGATATAATACCGGTAGATTTAATACTGAAGGCCATTCAAATACATTAATCGGTAGAGCCGCTGGATACGAAAATACAACCGGTATAGATAATACAATCGTAGGAAGGTCGGCCGGTTTTCAAAATACTGTCGGAAGTCGAAATACTTTTATCGGTCGTCGTAGTGGCTATGATTCGAATGAGGACAATAATCCATCTAATGATAACACCTATGTCGGTCATAGAGCTGGTACGGCATCTAATACAAGCAACAATACATTTGTAGGCTCCTTTTCTGGTGAGCAAAATGGTAGTTTCAATAATTCCAATGTCTTTATGGGGTATGAGTCAGGAAGGAATCCGGTAAGTGGTACGGCAAGCTATAATGTAGCTGTCGGAAATGCTTCGGGACAATATATAACCAAGGGTAATAATGTCATGATCGGATATGAGGCCGGACAAAATGTCGATCAGGAAATGGGCGGTGGAGTAAGTACACAAGACAATGTCATCATTGGTTATCAGGCAGGTAAGAAGAATACATTCTGCTGCAATACCTATATAGGGAAACAATCAGGAACGAATAATAAGGGTTCTGGAAATGTTTTTATCGGTAATAATACAGGTGGTACACTGACATCGACCTCCAACAAATTGTATATCGACAATAGTAGTACGACCACTCCCTTGATCTATGGAGATTTTTCAGCGAATCGCGTGGGTATTAATAATAGTGATCCTGACTATGCATTGGATGTAGACGGGGTTATAAATGCCAATACTGTAGCATGTAATGGAACGAGTGTGTGCTCAGATTATCGATTGAAAAAGAATTTTGAAAAATTATCCGATGTGCTATCACGAATCGCTCAGCTTGATGGGTATTACCATGATTGGAGAGTCGACGAATTCGAAGACTTTGGATTCAGTGATCGTCGACAGATTGGATTCGTAGCCCAGGATGTGAAAAAGGTATTTCCTGAATTGATAGAAGAGCGCAAGGATGGATATCTGATGGTGGATTATAGTAAAATGACGGCTGTGCTGGTACAGGCCATCAAGGAACAACAGCTCATTATAGACAGTCAACAGCAGAAGTTCGAAAAGTTGTCTGCGGAGTCAAGAAGTATGGAAAGTCGAATGCAAAAACTTGAAGCAAGGCTTTCAAAGGTGGCGGGACTAGTCGCGGAATGATTGACACACTACAAAGATATACTATGAGATTATTGCTATTTTATGTAGCAACACAAAGATAGATTGGTAGCAATGCGGTGGAGCATCCGACATTTAACCTTACTTTTTACATATATTTTCATCGGTATATTGGGTATGGAAGGTGTTGCTCAGGAACGAGTAGACAGCCTGAAGTGGGTACTGCAATCAAGCGACAATGATTCAATTAAGATTGAGGCACTGATCGACTTAAGTTTATTGTACTCTCGGACAGATACGCAAATCGCTCATGGTTATTTACAAGATCTCATAGAAGTTTCTCGGGAAACGGGTAGTAAATGGGGCTTACTCAATGCATATAATAGATTGGGAAACATGGCTCAGAATGCCGGGCGCTATGCCCATTCTATCAAGCATTATCGGGACGGGATTCGCATTACTGATGATTCAATCCAGGTAGCCAGATTATTGGGAGGTATTGGAGCCTCGAAGTATTTCCTGAATGAGCTCGATAGTGCTGAATATTACATGCGTCTCGGGTTTCTAATTAAACTAAGACACGATCCTGAAGAAAAGAAATCATTGGCAACCAGTCTGTTAAATCTGGCGTCTATTGCCGAGAGAAGGAACGATACGAAAAGGGAGCTTGAGTATCTACTGGAAGCAAAAGACATTTTTGAAACCTCTGACGATAGGAGAGGCCTGGGGGTCATTTATAATAATCTGGGGACAACGTATAGGAGATTGGATGATCCCACTAATCGACTAAGGTATGCGCGATTGGCATATGATATCGCTCAGGAAATAGATGACAAAAGAATACTTGGAAATAGTGCCATTAATTTGGGAAACTATTATTGGGATAGGGATAGCATGGTGATGTCTTTAAAATATTATGAAGAGGCCGTATCAGCGACCCGGACTATTGGTCAACGATATGATTTGTCCAATGCCTTGAGACAATTGGGCCGGGCATATATTGCAATGAATGATAGAGAAAGCGGCCGGGTGGCTCTCAACGAATCCCTTGAAATATCAAGTGAGCTGGATCTTCCAGAGTTCCGAATATCTGTTCTTAATGATCTGGCTAAACTAGCACTGGAGGATGACGATGCTACCGAAGCAAATAAAATCACGGATCAGGCGGTGGAAGAGGCCATTGCTTATGATTATATCCCGGTAATGGTTAATACATTCAGACAGGCTATGCAAACTTATGATGCCTTGGGTAATTCTCAAAAATCGATGGCATTATTTGACCAATACACGATGGCCCGGGACAGTCTTTTTGCTGGTCGTCAAAACGATATAGTCAAAGATCTGCAGATTAAATATGATACGAAGGAAAAGGAAGCACAGCTTGCTTTAAATGCCCTGGAAATTGAAGAAAAAACTAATCAGCGTAATTTATATCTGGTGTTACTTTTAAGTGTAGTGGTGGCGGGTACTGTGTTGGTGTACAGCCTCGATAAGAGAAGAAAGCTCCTCAAGAAAAAAGCCGAATTAGAAGCTGAGAAAGCAGAAAACCTGGCAAACTATCAAAAAATAGTATCGATGGATAGTATGCTCCAGGGGCAGGAAGCTGAACGTCAACGTATTGCCCAGGATCTTCATGATGGACTCGGTACTGTACTGGCTGCAGCCAGGATGCAGATGACTACGATCCAACGCGAGATTGACAAATTGGGTGAAATGGAACTGGTAGGCCAGACCGAAGAATTGATTGCTCATGCCTGTAAAGAGGTACGTCGCATCTCCCATGATATGATGCCGGGTTCGCTGGTGGATCTTGGATTGATAGCAGCTATCGAGGATTTGGTGGAGAATATAAAATCAAGTCATGAAATAATCTTTGTGCTTGATCTATGCGATGAAATTGTATTAGAAGATGCCAGATCATTAAATGTTTATCGAATTATACAGGAAATCTTTATGAATATCGTGAAGCATGCCGAAGCCAATATTGTGGAAGTGATGATACAGGAAGTTGACAATAATTTAATAGTAGCGATTGAAGATGATGGAATAGGTTTTGAATCGGAAGACTCCGGAGTATCCGAAGGAATTGGTTTGAGAAATATAAAATCCCGACTCAATTATTTAGGGGGTAAATATACCCTCAACACCTCACCTGGAAATGGAACCGCTTTTAAGTTCGAAATCCCAACGATGGATAGCAGAACTACCATTTAGCTACCCCGATATGCTTACTTTGAATTTAAATGGCTTCCTTTCCTTTTAGTGATGATAAATATTCAATGAGATCCACCAATTGTTTTTCATCCATCAATTGATGCAGATTAGCCGTCATCAGAGAATTTGTCATCGCTTCTCTTTTTGTGATGGATCCCTTGTCCAGCAGCTGGCTAACTCCACCCATCAAACGCAGACTTAGTTCATCTTCTGCTTCACTTTCAATATAGCCACTATAGGCCTTCCCGTCATCGGTTTCAATGATAAACCCTTCATATCCAAATCCGACACCCATGCTGGGATAAACAATCGCATCCAAAAGAGCATCCTTCCCTAGTTTAGTCCCGATACCATCCAGATTGGGTCCAAATCGGGTTCCCATATCATCTACCATATGACATCCCTGGCAAAACTCGGCAAATACTGCCGCTCCGCCCGCAATATCTCCTTTCTGCTGCGCAATGGTTGCCAGATCAATCGGAGTGGTACCTTTGTTTTCAGTGATCCAGTCGATAGCTAGTTGTTGGATGTCATTCCTCCAGCTTCGACTCAGGTAGGTGGCCACAGTTTCTGCATCATTATCATCTAGCTGCCCGCTCTCAAGTGCCTCGGCTAGTATACTCATACCTCGCCAGTCTTTACTGAGGGCAAGGGCTGCCTGATGCCGTATGATCTCTTCCTGATCTTTATCCTCAAAAAGATCCACCAGCCATTCGCGGCTTTTGTTATTGCCAACATATCCTGCCAGTTCCAGAATACGGGCTTTCTGAGATATATCGGCCTTTTCAAATTGCTTCTGGATAAATGCATTCCCGGCCAGAGATGCTACTAATTTTGCGGCTTCACTCTTGAAGTTTTGCTCCGTGGACACCAGGGCAGAGTCCCACAATATCAAAGCTTCATCTTTTAATTCGGCGTTGCGTATGATCATGGTCCAGGTAGAGCTACCCCTTAGGTCGGGCAAAATCTCTTTGAGTTTCGACCGAATACTGGCATTGTTGGCAATGGCTGCGGGATCCAGACTTCCAAGGGCAAATTCTACCATTTTCTGCTGCATAGGATGACCAGTAGCATTTAATGCTTTTGCCAGGTAGGGTTCTACTTTTGATGGAGTGAGGAAATGCATGGCTCTAAAG
Organism: Bacteroidia bacterium; assembly: GCA_030432855.1. Lineage (GTDB taxonomy): Bacteria > Bacteroidota > Bacteroidia > Chitinophagales > Saprospiraceae > JABDMH01. Next base: position 4,831 of record JAUILM010000142.1, on the reverse strand, counting down.
TACCGTACCATTTCTTCTTCTGACTTTGAACGTTCGATCAGACGATATAGCTCGGGAAGTGCTTTGTCGGTTCTCAGCCGCCAGATGACATCTGCTGACGGAGCCAGGTCCTTCGAATTCCTGAGATTCATATAGGCAGTGAAGCGCTCATCGGCATGTAGATCAGATCCGATACCGAGCGCCTCAAGAAACCATCGATCCTGTCCATCATAGCGATCGGCGATCATGCTCCAACTTTCTGATGCATCGACATCACCCAAATATCGTAGGCTAATAGCCGCTTCACGCAGGACTTCAATTTCAGGGTCTCTGCGTAGCTTCCAGATCAGACTCATTTGCTTATCTGGCAGAAATTGACGTGCTATCCGTAGGGAGAGAGCTCTGAATGTAGGTGACTCTTCATTGCTTGCCATGGTGGCACTTTTCAACGCATGTGATTTCCCCAGCGAAGCCAGACACCAGTATGCCCGTGCTTTCAAATGATCATTTGAAGTGGTTTCAATAAGGTTTAAGAGTGCATCAGGAGCCTCTTCATCTCCGGTCACTCGTTCAAATGCCAGATATCTTGTGGCCTGATTGACATGATTCAAATGTTGTAGGGCTTGCTCAAGATTGTTCAAATCGGGCACGGAGACCTTATATTGCGCATGGTCTCCGCTGTACAGTCTGTAAATGCGGCCTCGCTCAATATCAGCCATATTATGCCCACCTACGCCGGCGTCATACCAATCAGATACCATCAAAGAACCGTCGGGTGCTGCGCAGACATCGCTGGGCCTGAACCATCCATCTGAGGAATTAAGCAATGGGACGATCTCTGCCTCATATCCAGCACCTGCAGGCGTCACAGGATACGAACGGACCACATTCTTCCCAGGCTCACAGTGTATCATCTGATGGTGAAATACCTCCGGTAGCATATCTCCCTCATATACCAAAATTCCCGTCGGAGAACCCTGACCAGTCTGTAGAAGATTTGGTACCACACCCGGGTCGTTAAGATGCCAGTGGCGTTTGGGCACCTCCTCATGCATGCCTATACGGGCTACCCGCCAACCCTCACCGGTCACCTGATCCTTGAATCCATAGTTGCCATAATCCATCACGTAATTAATTCGTGTAGCCTGATTCCCATCATCATCGTTATCACTCTGCCACATGACACCAAATGGATCTACGGCCAGCTCAAAATTATTCCTGAAGTTGTGTCCCATGATTTCGAGATCACTTCCGTCAGCATTACATCGAAAGATCATACCCTGTCGGAATGTGTTCCCTTCTTCAATGACATTGCCATGTTTATCTTTTGCCAGACTCCCGTCCTTCAAACGCAGACGTTTACCCTCGTTACCAAAGTTGAAATAAAGCTTACCGTCCGGACCAAAGATGACGGCATGGACACCATGATCGTGATCCACTCCTTCCAGACCTGTGAATAATGTGTCCTTCTGATCTGGTACATCATCACCGTCTTCATCCGTAAAAACTAGAAGACTGGGGCTGGCGGCTACATATACTTTGTTTCCGAGTTTGGCAATGCCCAGTGCCGCATTGACATCAGGACCCTGATAAAACACTTTACTTTGGTCAGCTTGTCCGTCACCATCCGTATCTTCCAGGATCAGAATGCGATCACCTTCATCTCTTTGTGGATGATCATGGGTAAATGGCCTATAGTTTTGTGCCTCACACACCCAGACGCGCCCTCTCTCATCGATATCGATGTTGGTGGGGTTGATCATCATGGGCTCACTGGCAAATTGCTGAATCTCAATGCCCTTGTGTGCAGTAAACTGAGCGATCGCATTTTCCGGCATCCGGGCTTCCTCTGGAGAAAATGCGGACTGGCCCCGTCCAGGAGAATTTGCTTCATCCGAGCATGCTATTAGAAAAAGTAGAAAGAGGGGAGTAAGTAGCTGGATCTTTAAAATTGGCACTTGAATACAGTTTGCGTTGATATAAAAATGATCTTGATAAGAAAGGTACAGATTATCAAAGGTTTTTTGATCAAAACAGTGAAATCTACCCACATTTCACTACGGTCAAAATAGATTATATTGCAATTGTAACTGATCACAATTTATTTGAAGATTTAAAAGAACTGCTATGTATCGAAGAGATTTCATAAAGACTGCAGGTGTCTCCCTGTCTGCAGCATCCATCCCCCTCTTTAACAAGATTAATAACTTTCAACAGGATACACTTCGGATAGGCGTCATAGGATGTAATGGAATGGGATGGTCCAATACTAATTCACTTCTGAAAATGGACAACATTGACTTGGTGGGAATTTGTGATGTGGATAAGGGAGTAATCACCCGGAGATTGGCAGATTATGCAAAAATGCGGGACAATACCCCCAAGACCTACGGTGACTATAGAGAGCTATTAGCAAATGCGGAGATTGACGCGGTAGTGATTGGAACACCGGATCACTGGCATTGCAAGATTTTCTGTGATGCTCTCGAAGCTGGAAAGCATGTATATGTGGAGAAACCACTGGCCAATTCAATTGAGGAGGCTTACATCATGCGACGCGCAGCAGCTAAGCATCCAGACCTTATGGTACAGGTAGGGCAGTGGCAGCGAAGCGGACCTCACTATCGGGAGGCGATTGATATCGTACGATCAGGAGACCTTGGCAACATACGATTGGTGAAGACATGGGCATATCAGGGATGGATGAAACCTATGGAAAAGATGGCTGATACCTCTGTTCCGGAAGGTGTCGACTACAAGATGTGGTTGGGGCCTGCACCAGAGCGTCCCTTTAATCCTAATCGATTCCATTTCAATTTTCGCTGGTTTTGGGATTATGCAGGTGGCCTGATGACGGATTGGGGTGTCCATGAAATCGATATTGCTCTGTATGCCATGAATGCCGATGCTCCAAAATCGGTGATGGCTTCGGGAGGAAAATTAGCGTATCCCAATGATCCGGCAGAAACTCCGGATACTCTGCAGGCAGTATTCGAGTACGAGGATTTCAATATGTTGTGGGAACACGCTACCGGTATCGACCTGGGGCCTTATGGACGTCGTGAAGGTATTGCGTTTATTGGCAACAATGGTACGCTTGTGGTAGATCGGCAGGGATTTGACGTACTGGAAGAAAAAGAGTCACAGGGCTATAGTGCTGAAGGTGACTTCCTGATGCGACAGATTGAGCCGGTGAAGAGACCGGATGATGTCAATTACCTGGATCTTCATACACAAAACTTTGTTCAGGCGATAAAGAAAGGTGATGCATCTATCTTGAATACGCCCATTGTTTCAGGTAGCGTGGCCGCCATTAATGCCCACATGGGTAATGTAGCCTTTAAGACCGGAGAAAAGGTGTATTGGGATGCAGACGCGTCAGGTTTCACCTCGAAGAAAGCAGACAAGTTGGTTGCAGCCAAATATCACAATGGTTGGGAGGTACCCAAGTATTAGTTCTTCCTTAGAGCATTTGCTAGTATAGCGCTGCGGACTCGTCTTTACCTATCAATGGATGGAGATGAGGGTACTTATGTATCTCAAGTGTTCGTAACACACTTATTTCCTGAGGGCTCTCTGAGCACACGTGATGTATTGTTTTCTGTGATTTTGGATTACTTTTCTGTAAACAGTGCTAGTTTTTTAACCATTTTCTCGGAAAAAAATTTATTTTCATACCTATAGTGTTAAAATTCTTGCGTGTGGAATTTATCGTTGATCGTATTCATGTACCTCAAAGTCGGTCATTTATCGCAAGGAAGTTAATGCATGGACACCAGGAAGTGGCTAAAGTCCATTCGCATAAGAACTTTGAACTTAACTTCATCTTGTCAGGTAAAGGCAGACGCATTGTCGGTAACAATATCTCTAATTACGAACCCGGTGATATGGTGTTGCTGGGTCCGAACCTATCTCATTGCTGGGAGGTGTCAGAGGAAGATCGTCCGATCGCTTCTTGCATAGTGATTCATTTTTATGAGGATATTGTGGGGTCTGACTTCTTTAATGTACCCGAATTGCAGGCGGTGATGGAACTTCTGGACAAGTCTCTCTACGGTTTGCACTTTAAGGGTGATCATATTCCCAGGGTCCGAAAGAAACTGATGCAATTGGTCGGACTGGAGGGATTGAAGAGCTATATAGTACTGTTGGAGATCTTCAATGAGTTATTGGCATTTGAAAATGTAGAGACTCTGTCGGTTTCAGGATCCCAACCCACGAATTATCAGCGAGATTTAGAAAAGATCAATTTGGTGTATGAGTATGTCTTTAATAACATACAAAGCGGCATTAACCTTGATGAGGCTGCTGCTGTACTGAACATGGCTCCGGGATCTTTCTGTCGTTATTTCAAAAAGAAGACTAATCAGACCTTTATTGGCTATGTTAAGTCAGTAAGGATTGGTTTGGCAGCCCGTATGCTTTCAGAGACGGACTACCAAATTACCCGTATTTGTTATGAAAGTGGTTATAATAGTCTGGCCAACTTTAATTACCAGTTTAAGAAGATGATGGGTCAATCCCCCTCAGAATATCGTAGCTGCTTCAAGTGATAGTTCGTTGATACCTCTACTTTTCTGGCGCTGATATGACATTCAGATATCTGCCCATCCAATAGGGTAGCAGCCAGATGTCCCCTGCACTGTATTCCTGTGTTCCATTGCCTCCACGTGAGTCCAGTGTAAACATATTTGCATTGTGGCGCTGAATTCGTCGTTCATCTGGTGGTAATACTTCCGTGGTGGTTTGTCTTCTGAAGTTGTCCTCGATCAGGGTAATGTCTTTCCGTTGCGAGTTGGTAATATTCCAGGTGATGAGATCCAAGGGATGCTCCTGCAAATACCAGATGGCA
>JAUILM010000954.1 GCA_030432855.1 Bacteroidia bacterium | reverse complement strand
GATTTAGATTTATCAATTGATGACCCCTTACATACAACGCATTTGAAAAACCCTTCCCGGACAAGTCCAGGGAAATCTCCTTTCCCTGAATCCAATAGTCGCGAGCCTGCTTTAACATCTGATAGCTATAGTCAATTCCCCAACAGACTGACTGGGGGTACATTTGAGCTAGCGTGGCTATCCACCGCCCTACCCCGCAACCAATCTCCAAAATATCCTGTATTAAATCCTGAGGATGATAGTCATGTGTCATGTCCAGGACTTCCTGCATCGGATAACCTCCCCACAAATCATCTGCCAGGTGCAGTGCTGATTGTCTGACCACCATAGGATCATATCGTTCATATACATCCCGCTGGAATTCACCTTCCGTTTTAATACAGAAAAAAGGTATTCCTTTTCGATGTGACTGAGGTTGTTTCATTTAGAACCATTGGTTTGCAGACGGACAATATGTCTCAAGCAATATTTCTTTGATTCGAGTTTCTAAGAATAATTGCAAGTAAATATATTATCCCAATAATGAGCGTGCCGCTGCCTATCCCATAACTCAAGCACCAGAACCATTTCATGGCTGTCTGTCCCCCTATAAATGTCTCTTTATCCGAAAACGAGAATGAAAGGTTACCCGCAAGCAGGTACGAGATCGGAACCCAAAGAATTCCCAGCAAAATAAAAACCTTAAGTGATCCAGCGAGAATTTTATTCAGGGTAGTGGATGGCTTTCTCAACTCCTGAATACTCCAGTAGAGCGTAAGAGGCAGAGAAATCATTCCGGCCCATGTGATAAAGGTGCCTAATGGAATCCTATCTGATCTATCCAATGCTAATGTGAGCAACGAAGATCCCGTCACTAAAAGAAATAGTGAAATTATGGATACAAACAGAAGGGTGCAAAACCAAATCCTACTTTTCATTTCTAGATTTCGATTCTCTACTCAATAGTTTCTTGAAATCTATTGAAAACCCAAGAATATAGATAGGCGCATTAAAAGTATCTTTTATCTGACGCTCTCCAGAGGTCAAATATCTATATCCCACACCACCCATCACTCTCAACCATTCAAATGTCTTTACATCTATTTTTACAGAGTGCTCCACCAACCATTTTCGTTCACGTAATCTATCCTTACTATTAGTATCAGCAAAATCAATATCGACCCATCCATGGCCTACCTGGCTATTGGTAGTCAATAATAAAATTCTGCTTCTAAGGATTGTATACTCACCATAGATAGAAAAATAATGAAAGCCAACACTTGCCGGCAATGCTAAAGGAGGGACAACACTATTATCCAGATAATTCTTCTCCACAGTATTGCCAAGCACTCCGAATAAATTAGAACTATATACTCCAAGACCTACTTCTTTATCTCCTTCAAACAAGACTCCCAATCGTACACCATAAATTCCCACGGACTTCCTATTGATAATGGTCTGTCTTGAATCGCCTTGAAACCTAAGTACTGACTTTTTTAGTGATGCCTGATTCTCATCCTCTGACCATTCTTGTGAATACAAACTAAGTGAAGAAAAAATCAAAGTCATCATCATTATTAGCCGTATCCACATATCTATTTTCATGAACAACAATAGCCCTACCTGGGACTATTGCTGATTGTACATTGATATAAGCGATTTACTCGCTTTTAAAGGAAATCAACACTTCCGTCATCCATATCATAAATGGCTCCAATAATGCTTATTTCTCCTTTTTCTTCCATTTCCCTTAGTATAGAACTTTCGCTTCTAATCTTCTCTATGGTATTTCGGACATTACTTTTACTTGCCATTTGAACAAATTCCTGATTGGTTGAACTTCTCTCTCCAGTATACTCAATGGCTTCAACTGAAGGTTTAATCTTAGCAAGCATCGGAGTTAT
>JAUILM010000953.1 GCA_030432855.1 Bacteroidia bacterium | reverse complement strand
CGCGTTCTGCCTGAACGGTTTCCATGATGACACATGCCGTTTTTGTATTGATCCTTTCGAGATGATCCAGGCAATTGAAATCGATATATCGCACATTGGGCAGAACAGGCATGAATGGAGCCTTGTAATCAGTGTGGCTCATCAAACTGATAGTGGCATGGGTACTGCCATGATACGCACAGCTTGCTGCCACGATCTCATATCTGCCTGTGACCTTCTTAGCTAGCTTTAGGGCACCCTCCACGGCTTCCGCACCACTGTTCACAAAGTATACCGACTCAAGCGGAGAAGGCAGATTTTGCGCCAGTGCATGAGCCAGCTGGACCTGTGGGGATAGTACAAACTCCCCATATACCATCGTGTGCATGTAGAGTGCAGCCTGCTGTTGAACCGCCATGACCACGTCTGGATGCGTGTGACCTACCGCACTCACTCCAATTCCTGAAATAAGATCCATGATCCGATGACCTTCTGCTGACTGAAGCCACATTCCGTGTGCTTTTGTGATTTCAGTCATCATGGGTCCGGGACTGGTCTGTCCCACATGTCGGAGAAACAAGGATCGTAAATTCATAGCCTCAAAAGTATAATTTATGACCTTCGGCCCGAAGCCATTTGACATATTGTTTGTATTCGGGCATGGCGGATGCGACCAGATTCCAGAAGGATTTGGAATGGTTGTGTACCTTGATATGAGCCAATTCGTGGATAATCACATAGTCTATCACCGGTAAGGGAGCTAGAAGCAATCGGGTACTAAAGGTGAGTTTGCCCGTATGACTACAACTGCCCCAGGTACTCTTGTTATACCGCAGAACTACATTTCCATAAGGAAATCGATAATGCTTTTCGTTGAGGAATGCAATCCTGTGCAGAAACTCCGAGCGATATCTCGTGGCCATCAATCGACTGATGAGTTTTGGAAATACCTCACCCTTTGCCTGCTGACCCCAATCACCCGGATACGAGATCACAATGCAATTATCCTCCACCTCTCCCACCGCTGCAGCGCGGGGTTCGGGAACTGTCACGAGCTCAATATCACCAAAAACGGTCCTGTAGATTTTACCATCGGCAGGTACATGTAGAAAGAAGTGATGGAATACCCCGGGATCTTGCTGATACTTATCCTGGATCCATTTCATGCCCCACTCCACCGGATCACCTTGCGGAGAAGAAAATGAGGAAGCGGGAATACGGAGATTCACTGCCTTCTGTCCTACTGATATACGCCAGTTGCGTCGACGCTCCCGATATATGACCATCTGCACCGTCTTTCCAGGAGCCAACTCAACGGGAAGCCTGGTGATTTTTGAGGTAGTACGTCGCCGGTGTAACATAGTGTGAAAGTAATGGACAAATTAATAATATTCATATATAAGGCCGACACAAATGGCAAAGTCTCTTCCCAATTATCTATTTTCAGGGCATGCAAGACTACGGCATCTGGTCTGTTCTTCCTCCCTTAGTGGCAATTGTTCTTGCCATTCGCACTAAACAAGTATATGTATCCCTCATTTTTGGTCTGTTCCTGGGATGGCTGATTATCAATAATGGTAATCCCTTTCTTGGTTTTATGGACACGTTAGGCGCGCTCGTGAATGTATTTTCGGATGCTGGAAATACCCGAACGATCATGTTTAGCGCATTGATCGGCGGTATCATCGTCTTCATCCAACGCTCAGGAGGGGTAGAGGGATTTATTGGATGGATCAGCAGAAAATTAGAACAAATCGAAAAGAAAGGTAACCGCGACAAGAAGGTTTGGGTGCAGCTTATGGCATGGATGACGGGAATGCTGGTATTTGTTGAGTCTTCCATTTCTGTACTCACTGTGGGTTCACTTTTCAGGCCGGTATTTGATCGCCTCAAGATCTCCAGAGAAAA
>JAUILM010000141.1 GCA_030432855.1 Bacteroidia bacterium | reverse complement strand
GCTGATGATGGTGGAGCGGATGCCAGTGGAGAATATCCAGTAGGTGTGCACTATGTTACCTACACTATAAGTGCAGTCTGTCTTGATCCAATAATGATTACCGATACTGTAACGGTAATTGATGATGTGGATCCAACAGTGACAGCTTTTAGCGATCCCTGCATTTCTTTTGATGAGTGGGAAAGTGATTTTGGTGGAGACCCACTCAATCCTATGATACGGACACAGTTGGCTGTCCAGGGAGAGGACAATTGTGGAGTAGATACTGTGATCTTGTTTAGCCTGGATTCGACCTTTTTCCCAGACCAAATGACAAGAGACTCCATACTGTATACGTATTCCTGGATTGCAATTGATACTTCTGGAAATACCTCAGATATCCGAGTCGTTACATTGCTTATTTCTGATTTGTGCAATATATCAGCAAATGGTCCTGTGGTCTCAGAAATCACGGATGATGTGGTGAACAACAATCACCAAAGGCAGGGATCTGATCCTGAGAAAATGGAGGGCACAGGGGGACGTCCTAATAATTCATCCAATGATGCAGAACGAATACTGAAATTACATCAGAATTATCCGAATCCATTTGACGCACAGACGAAAATTCCTTTCGAGTTAAATTACCGTAGTGAACTGACATTGACTATTTATGATGTGACGGGTAAAACACTAAAAGAAATAACGGGTGAATTTGGCAAGGGATATCATGAAGTGGAAGTGAAGCGAAGTAGTCTGCCCCACGGAGGCATATTGTACTATAAGATCGAAACTGAATATGATACTGAAACAAGACGTATGATTTTGATAGAATAATAGGACGTCTGGAAACGATATGAAAAAAGGGGTGTAGCATTACATCCCTTTTTTTATGGGGCTAAGTTGACGCATTTTTACAATGATCGACCTAACAGAGTTTGCAACTTTGATTAGAAGCAAAAAACATGTGAAAATGAAAGAAGATAGAGCTACACAACTTAGACGTATAGCCAGAACTTATGTAGAAGAAGGACTGGGGAAAGGCAATTTTGACATTATTCCCTATGCGGATCACATTTCTTTAAGGGCCCCGCTCAATCCTGGAGGATCTGAAAGCCCAATAGTTGGAAGGTCTTTACTTAGAGATACCTGGTGGAAACCTTTACCTGAACTTGTGGATGGTACAGAGTTGCTAGATATTTATGTCAGTACAAAGCTTGATGCGGTGGCAGTAGAATTTTATTGCAGGATCAAAGCTCCAAGCTGCACACTGCGCATTATAGATCGATTCAAAGTCGATGCATCAGGACGCATAACGGATCAGGAAAATTTCTTCGATCCCAGACCTGTAACTGATCCAAATTAAATTCAAACAATAAATAGATATTTCTTATGGAAAAAATAAACACACCCGGTGTGCATCATATTACGTTGCGATCATCTGATTATGAAAGAGCGAAGAAATTCTACACCGCTGATTTAGGATTTGAAATTATTCTTGAGAAGGATAATCTGTTTATATTTTTTGCGGGAGGTACGGCAATAGCAGTACGTGGGCCGGAGGAACAAAGTCCGGCAAATGATCAATTTAATCCATATCGTGTGGGTCTGGATCATCTGGCCCTTGGATGCACTCAGGAAAGCGATCTGTATGATCTGGAGAAAAAACTCAATACCCTGCAGGTTGAGAATACTGGAGTGAAGACAGATGAAACTTTAGGGAAGAAATATATTGCTTTTAAGGATCCCGACAGGATTAGTTGGGAGTATTATATGGTCTAGTATCCTTCCCGGAGAGAAGGACGAGAATCGTGGCTCCGAGTATAAGAAAGCCTATGGAAATAAAAACAGACTCAGTTCCACTCCTCCAAAGCGGGGTGAATGAAACTAGTGGACTGTAACACTTATATGGGTAGTATAAATTGGAGGTATTTTGTGCCAGGTCGAAGAAGCAATACCGCACATAGCCAAGCTACGTAAGGCTATTGATGATGAAGAGCTGGTGCAAAAGAAACCAATTGATACACTCGATTTAAATGTTACAGTCCACTAGAGCGTTTGCACTGAAGTGTGTGAGAATTGCAATGGTTATATTCTGACCTGATTTTTCATATAAATAGCAGATAATAATCGAGATGCTGATTAGATATAAAATAAAGCAACAAAAAAGTGGGATCGTAAAAGTCCAGTTGCCAATTATAAAATCGAAACAATGCCAGGTACCCCAGACTCCTCCCACGATTATGGATGCTGCACCCAGACTGCACTTAACTCGTAAGTGATCAAATAAATATCCGCGCCAGGCAAATTCCTCAGTAAGTCCTGGGAATGTTAGCAAAGGAATGGAAAGTCCAAGAATATAACTCCACGATGGGAAATTCCACGATATAGAATTGACAAAAGCCAGCGAGGAGATACACATTGCAATAAATCCAAGCAGGGGAATGAAAAGACAGGCAAGGATATACCAGAAATATGGAGTCGACCGGTTGAAAAATTTCGAAAAAACTTTCTCCAGGTTTATGCCCTTGAAGATGGTGCCCACAATAAAGAGGGATAGGAGAGGTGTGAGTGCGAATAATATTTTTAGTGGCTTCAGAGATGCGAGAGGTACTCCTATGATCCAGCAGATACCTAAAATGATGTAAATAGGCAGAATGGCAATACAAATAAAAGCTACTGCCGGATATTTATTAATCATGCGCTACGCATTGGCACTACAAGTGTTTTGCGAGAAAACCCAGGGCTGCTTTGTAGACTTCAAACCGATTTTCCTCATTGTGAAATCCATGACCTTCGTTGTATTTTACCATGTAGGGCACATCTATATTTCGCTCCCGCAATGAGCGTACGATTTGATCTGACTCATCTATATTGACTCGGGGATCATTTGCTCCTTGTATCACAAAAAGTGGTGCTTTGATTTTGTCGACATGGTATACGGGTGATGCTTCTCTCATTTGCTCAGTATCCTTTTCTGGATTACCGACCATTTCATACATCATGTCGAGATACGGTTTCCAGTAGGGTGGAATGGTCTTCATGAAAGTGAATAAGTTGCTCACACCTACATAGTCTATTGCACAGCAATATAGATCTGGAGTAAAAGTGACTCCGGCCAGTGTGGCATAGCCACCATAACTTCCCCCATAGATGGCGATTCGTTTGGGGTCTGCGATTCCTTCATCAATGAGCCATTGTACCCCATCCGATATGTCATCCTGCATTTTCTTGCCCCATTGTTTAAAGCTGGATTTGAAAAATGCCTTACCATATCCGGTGCTGCCACGATAATTCATCTTAAGTACCCCATATCCCCGACTGGCAAATAATTGTACTTCGGGGTTGTAGCCCCAGGTATCCCGAACCCATGGGCCTCCATGCGGATTAATGATGATGGGGACATTTTTTGTCTGCCCTTTTGGTAGCGCCAGATAACCATGTATCGTTAGACCGTCTCTGCTTTGATATTGCACAGGGGTAGTTGCCACCAGATCCTCTTCATCTAGCCACGGACTGACATCAGTTATTTTATTCAGTACATCTGCTTTGACATCATAGAAGTAATAGGATCCCAGCGATCGGTCTGAGGAAGTACGAATAATGAATTTGTCCTCATCCTTATTATAGCTGGAAAAGCCAATCTGGTAGCCAGGCAGCTGTTCTTTTAGCTTCTCGTAGGTTGCCATGGATCGATCATCGAGAAAATGGCGGTGTACCTTATCGGTAACGTAGGTGATTACCGTCAAGACCTTCCTCTTTTTAGAGTACCGAAGTCCACTGACATCCACCTCTTCGTGACTGAAGAGGACCTCACCTGTCTCCTTGCCGGTATGCATATCAAACTGGGTGATTACACTCTTATCCCGTCCGAGATTGGAAGCAGCATACACAACATGCTCCTTTTCAAAATCAAAAAAGAGAGGGGTCATGGATTCGGTAAAGTCCGTCTTGAGTATCTCCCGGAAAGACTCATTCTCATGATCGCGATACATCAAAACACTATTGGTACCATCTTGCACCTTTGTAGCAATTCGTAGCCTGCCTTCATGATCGGTCATCCAATGATCGATTGGCTCCAGCACATTGTCATTAGTGGCTAGTTGAGTTAGTTCACCCGTATGGACATTCAATCGGTAGGGTTCGAATAATTGGGGATTATTCTTATTCATACCAATGATGATCTCCTCCTCGATATCTTCCAGGATATCAATGATTTGTATCCGCACCCCATCAAATGGCGTAAGATCTTTGGGATTGGATCCATCGCGATCCACAGCATATAGTTGAAAGTTTTCATCACCCCCGGCGTCTTTTATATAGAGCAACCTGGTGCTGTTGGCCCAGCCATAACCGCTAATGTCACGAGCGGTCTCAGAAGTCAATCGAATGGCTTCTTCATTCCCGATTTTCTGGACAAATATGTTTCGGCGACGCTCGTAAGGTGCCATATAGGAAAAGTACGTGCCATCCGGTGACAGTTGGTAGTTGGTCTTATCCGGGTTTCGAAAGAAATCTTCGACAGAATATTTAAAGTCGCCCGTTTCAAACGCGATCAATTCTTTTAACTCCTCTTCACTGGATACGAGTGATGGGTCTCCTGGTAACTCTTTGTTTGTCATATGTTTATCGCTAAATATGCTATTCTGAGGAGCTGAAAATAAGAAAATTGAACCATCTCCGTGATGCCGTTCATCCAGATTCAAAAATCGTTAGTCTAAGTCTTTTAACATATTAAGCACGTGTATTTCATTCATTCTTTATGTTTTCGTTACTTCGATAGAATGATGCGGTTAGGTTCACCTGTCATTCGATAATCGGAAAATCTTAGAATTAGAAGATGAATTAAGCTATACTTGTGATGTTTAAATACTATTTTAGCATGTAAATTACGTAATCACTTATTTTGTTATTTCTCAAGAAGTGATTTTATTTATGTGAAATAATTAAATGTATTTATACCTGTAATACAGTGTGTTATACTATGTATAGGGTTTTTAGGTTCAATGAGATAATGACTAGGAAATATAGCATTGATGGCAAGCATTAATGATATTTTTTGTATTATAACATTATAAATACTTGAAAGGAAGGGCCAGGCTTCTATTCTCTTAGCTTAGGCATTAACCATTGAGATTTCCAGCAGAGTGGGAATCTTAGGTACATCAAACGGAATCTCAATCAGGAAAGCCTGATTTCAATCATATTTAATACGAAACCTATAAAAAAGTTAGGGATGAATACGATTGGTATTCATCCCTTTTTATTTCTTGATGTGACTAGTTCTGGTTTTCTATCCTATACTTTGAAGTAAAGCAGACATACTGGTTTTCTCCTGCAAGATTGACTTGAGTCCATTGATAGGTATCCTTTCCTGCTCCAGTGTATCCCGGTCCCGAATTGTAACCGAATCATCAGTAAGTGTATCGAAATCTACGGTCACACAGAAAGGAGTACCAATGGCATCCTGCCTTCTGTAGCGTCTTCCGATAGCATCTTTCTCATCATACTGACATTGAATCTCAAACTTCAGGTCGTCAAAGATTTTAGTGGCCTTTTCAGTCAACTCAGGTTTATTTTTCACCAGGGGAAGAATTGCACATTTTATAGGCGCTATGGCAGGATTGATTTTCATCACCGTTCTCGTTGAGTCTTTGCCTGACGCATCAGGTACCGTTTCTTCCATAAGCGAGTTGCTGATAATGGCCAGAAACATGCGGTCACAACCTATGGAAGTTTCCACAACAAAGGGCACATAGTTCTTCTCCAGTGCAGGATCATAGTACTGGATCTTTCGTCCGGAAAGCTCCTGATGGCTACTTAGATCAAAGTCTGTTCGGCTGTGTATCCCTTCGAGCTCTCTGAATCCGAATGGAAAATCAAACTGAATATCAACGGCTGCATTAGCGTAATGGGCGAGATTGTCATGATCATGAAATCTCAATTTTTCAGCTGGCGTCCCTAGTGCTTTATGCCATTTGAGTCGCATATCTTTCCAATACTCGTACCACTCCATTTCTTCACCTGGACGGACGAAATACTGCATTTCCATTTGCTCAAACTCACGCATTCTGAAGATAAACTGCCGTGCGACTATTTCATTTCTAAAAGCCTTTCCAATTTGCGCAATACCAAATGGAATTTTTTGACGGCTGGTTTTTTGCACATTCAGAAAATTTACAAAAATACCCTGGGCCGTCTCCGGTCTAAGGTAGAGTTTTCCTTCTTCACCGGCGATGTTACCTAGCTGGGTAGAAAACATCAGGTTAAATTGTCGGACATCAGTCCAGTTTCGGGAGCCACTTTCCGGACAGGCAATATTGAGTTCTTCTATGAGTGCCTTCATGTCCTCGAGATCACCTTTCTTCATATCGTCAGCTAATCGCTTAAGGATCGTGTCCCGCTCACCCAGGTATCTCTTCACACGATCATTGGTAGTGACATATTGATCTCGGTCAAATGAATCACCAAATCGCTTAGCAGCCTTCGCGATTTCTTTTTCCGCCTTCGCTTCCAGTTTGTCGGCATACTCTTCCACGAGTACATCAGCGCGATATCTTTTCTTGCTATCCTTGTTGTCTATCAGCGGGTCGTTGAACGCATCAACATGACCACTCGCTTTCCAGGTCTTTGGATGCATGAAAATAGCGGCATCAATACCTACAATATTCTCATGTCGCTGCACCATGGATTTCCACCAGTACTCCTTAATATTATTTTTTAATTCGACTCCGTTGGGTCCGTAATCATATACGGCAGCAAGTGTGTCATAGATTTCACTGGACTGAAAAATAAATCCATATTCTTTAGCGTGTGAAACGACCTGTTTAAAATCCATTAGAGGTTGTGATTGTTATTTTAAAATTCAGAAGTGAAATGAAATTCAATTTTAGGAAAGTTTTCCTGTGCCATTTTTAATGCCCAGGCCGACTCTGCCATAAAAACCAAATTTCCATCTTTATCCCGTGCAATATCTTTTTTCCGTTGTGATACGATTTTTCGGATAGCTTCATTATCATCAGAGGTAATCCAACAAGCTTTATGCAATGGCATGGGTTCATACGTGCAGGATGCTCCATATTCATGCTCAAGTCTGTATTGGATCACTTCAAATTGCAGTGCACCAACCGTACCAATTATTTTTCGATTATTATCTTCTTTTACAAATAGCTGAGCTACGCCCTCTTCCGTAAGCTGCTGGAGACCCTTGTCTAGTTGTTTCGATTTCAGTGGATTTGCATTATTGATGTACCTAAACTGCTCGGGTGAGAAGCTGGGTATACCTTTAAAGTGTAAATCTTCACCATCAGTAAGGGTGTCGCCAATTTTAAAATTCCCGGAATCATATAAACCCACGATGTCTCCCGGATAGGCCTCTTCAAGGATGGATTTTTTTGAGGCCATAAATGCAGTAGGATTGGAGAATTTCATCTTCTTTCCCTTCCGTACATGCATGTAGTTGGTATTCCGTTCGAATTTACCGGAACAAATGCGCAGAAAAGCAATTCGATCACGGTGTTTAGGATCCATATTCGCATGAATCTTAAACACAAAGCCGCTGAAATTATTTTCATCAGGCGTTACCAGTCGTTCCTCGGTCTGACGTGCCTTTGGTGGTGGTGCTATTTGAATAAAGCAGTCCAGCAATTCCTTGACCCCAAAGTTGTTAATGGCACTTCCAAAAAATACGGGTGAAATATCGCCTGCCAGATAGGCGTCACGATCAAACTTGGGATAGACGGTTGTGACTATTTCTAGCTCTTCACGGAGTTCTTCCGCTGCCGATTCTCCAACGTGCTTATCCAATGCCGGATCAGATACATCCTTAAATTCAATCACCTCCTCTTGCTTCCGTTTTCCATGTGGCTGGAAGAGATTCAGCTTCTGTTCGTACAGATTGTACACCCCTTTAAAGCGTTGCCCCATTCCTATGGGCCAACTAAGTGGCTTTACATGCAGCCCAAGCTTTCCTTCGATTTCATCTAGCAGATCAAAACCATCGCGACCTTCTCTATCCAACTTATTGATGAAGACGATGATAGGTGTCTTCCGCATCCTGCATACTTCGACTAGCTTTTCTGTCTGCGGCTCCACCCCTTTGGCCACATCAATCACTACGATCACGCTATCTACCGCGGTCAGTGTGCGATAGGTATCTTCGGCGAAATCCTGGTGCCCAGGTGTGTCAAGAATGTTGATTTTCAAACCCTCATACTCAAAAGCCATTACAGAGGTAGCGACCGATATACCCCGCTGCCGCTCAATATCCATAAAATCGGACGTGGCATGCCGCTTGATCTTGTTGCTCTTGACCGCACCCGCTTCCTGAATAGCACCCCCAAAAAGCAGAAGCTTCTCGGTGAGGGTGGTTTTACCGGCATCCGGGTGACTCACAATGGCAAAGGTTCGTCTCTTTTGTATTTCTGAAGTCAGACTCAAGTGTTATCTCTTTTCAAAACGGCTGCAAAGATAGCAGTAAAATAGAGAATAGCCCACTTTAAGGGGCTAAGTATTAACTGCTTAGCTTACTGGCAGATTTACTGCAAGCAGCACCGACTTGAGATGAGATGTCCGGTTGAGTTCTAGATACCTTACAACATTCCAGAGATAGATCCTCTTGCGAGTATATCTCTTACTTCATATCCAAAAAGACGCCCACTTCATAGGCATTGGCAGCATAGGTGATCTCTCCCCGAATAGGAGATGAAATGCTGGCTGAAATCCCCAGTGTTTCTGTGATATAGTAGTTCGCCTCCACCTGCAGGGAGGTGACCTCTGTGTTGTTGGCAAAAATGCCGGAGGTGATTACCTGAGAGGCATCCTTTCCGTTTTTCAGTGATTCGATCATATTCAGGCGGCCGATGAGCCACAACCGTTGATTAAATAGGTTTTTTCCCAACTCCACATGAAGACGATATTCATCCGAAAATCCCTTTGTACGATTATTAAATCCGGATGTCACTTTTCCATACGATCCGGATCCCAGACCGAAACCCAACTCCAGCTGCAGCATCTGATTAAATTCACCATCACCGGTTTGGAGTGCACCGTCAATGCCTCCTGCACTTTCACCCAGGGGAAGCCCCAGCGTTAGTATCGATGAAAGCACGATACCCTTATCTGCCGGTGTCAATCCAACCTTTATACCCACATTCGGATCACCAATGGTATTGATGGCCTCTCCAGTCTTTAGCGTTTCACCCGTTGTACCTGATACTTGATTATTAAAGTAGTTTCGGCTGAATACTGGAAAATAGACAATACCCGTGATCCGGTTAGAAAATCCATATTCTGCATAGAGCGAAGTGGTAAACAGACCGGATGTAATATTTGGGTCTTTGAGTCCTGTATCAGTATAGTGCTCGTCTGCAATCATCCACCATTCCGATAATTTAAAGTATCCTTTCCCTTTCGGCTGAGGCCATCCTCCGGCTGATATGGTTTGCAGGAACAATGCCTGCAGCAGGATAATCGTCAGAAAATATTTCATTAATCTCATGTGAGAAATCTTTTTTAATCATTTATTTTTCCATCACCCACCTTGACCCGAAAAGGTTTACAGAAATACAAGAGATATCCGTATTCCTCGATGTCTACATTTTCAATTAAGTACTCGTGTGCTCCGTTAAATACGGTGACAGGTGAGATTTCAAGGGAACCGTCAATGGTGTTTGGATTATTAGTGAGATATAGCACGAGACCTGGAAGACTGGAGGAGGCACGATAATCATCTGCAATTTGTAAGGTCAGATCATTCCCCGTTTGTTCCAAAGTAAAGGAGCCCTCCAGGACATAACTACTGGTCGTCTTTATGGTGCCGGATTTTCCGTCATTATTTAGTATGGTGCTTTCACCCACCACTACTGCCGCCTGATCGATCAACTCAACTCCACCAACCACTGCGGTGACTTCTATGGTAGCACTACCGGATTGCAAAGCGTTGGCATTTCCATCCTGCGAGATTTTAATCACTTCAGGATCACTACTTTGCCATTGTACATTTGTCAGTTGTCCATTCGTGCCTGTTTTGTCCAGGTAGAGGTACTCGAAAAGGTACTCACTATGTAGAGCCAGGGTATCTGGTGCATTGGTAATCCGGATGGTTTCTACCACCTCATCAAATA
>JAUILM010000952.1 GCA_030432855.1 Bacteroidia bacterium | reverse complement strand
TTAAGTTTTTAAAGTCATCAATTGTTAGTCATAGCATGCTTTCTATAGTCTCCATATCGATATCATCCAGCATTTCGGGCATTAATGATTCCAGCTCTCCTTCTTCGAAGGATCCTTCCAGAATGTCAGTCTCCAGATGTAGATCTTCACTGAGAAAGTCATCTTCCTCAAACTCATACAGGTTTTCCAATACATAGGATTCTATCTCCTCCAGGGAGATCTCTTGCACCCAATCTTCAGCAATCTCATCGTTGCTATGTCGGTTCGGTAAAAGAAAGAGAGACACGATTAACATCAATGCGATGGCAGCTGCATAGCTTATAGGCTTCCTCCATGATGCATTCAATCGTCTGATCTTACCCTCATCTCTTGGTGCTTCCTGCGTGGTATTGACCTTATCCATTATGGCACCTGACAGGTCCTCGAAGTACCCCCCGGGCACTTTAAATGGATCCTTATTCCCAATTTTTTTGAGAATGGATGGTTCCTTCCCTGTATGTTGTTCTTCTTGCATACCTCTTATTTAGACTTCTACATCTTTCACAAATTGCTCAATCTTCTTGACGGCATGATGATACGAGGCCTTCAATGCGCCTACTGACGTCTCCAGTATTTCTGATATCTCCTTATAGGGCATATTGTCAAAGTATTTCATGTTGAAAACCAATCTTTGCTTATCGGGGAGCTGCGCCAAAGCCCTTTGCAACACGATTTGTGCTGCGTCTCCATCAAAAAATGGATCGGTCTGCAATCTCTCACCCACCGTCTCTACATATTCATCCATGCTAATCATATCATGTCTGCGCTTCTGCTTCATGAAGGTGATCGCCTCATTGGTGGCGATGCGGTAAATCCAGGTGTATAGTCTTGACTCCTTCCTGAAGCTTCCAATGCTCCTGTACACTTTTATAAATGTATTCTGCACCACATCATTCGCATCTTCGTGATAGAGTACAAACTTCCGTATGTGCCAGTAGATCCTTTCCTGAAAATGCGACAAAAGCAATCGATACCCCTCCTGAAAGGTGGCTTCACTTTCCACTTTAGCTAAGATTTGGCTTTCGATTGATTGATCCACTTTCTACATTTATCCGGGTCAGATCACTTCTAAGACTTCCGGAATCCCTACAGGTTTAATTCAGCCCGTGAATATTCTTTGAAAAATATCAAAAATGCAGGGAAGGAAGGTCCACTATCACTATCTTCGACATCATCTGACACACAACAAGATGATCCGTCAGTTCAGTAAAACGATATTAAAGTGGTGGGGATTTAAGATCGTAGGTGATCCTGGAAACCATCTACGAAAACGCCTTTTTGTCGTGATTCCACATACGTCAAACTGGGATTTCCCTCTGGGCCTTCTGCTACGGAGTGCCTGCAATATTCAAGTGGAATTTGTTGGAAAAGACAGTTTGTTCAAGCCCCCTTTTGGATGGATATTTAAGAGGCTGGGAGGTCATCCGGTGGATCGATCGAAGCGCAATAATTTTGTAGAAGCGGTGGTCGATATTTTCAACGGTAAAGATCGACTGGCCATTGCTATGGCCCCTGAGGGCACACGAAGCCGGGTGGATAAACTGAAGACCGGATTCTATCATATTGCCCGGTTGGCGGAGATTCCTATGATCCTGACGAAATTTGACTTTGGAAACAAAGAACTGGTATTCTCACCGCCTGTCTATACTACGGAAGACCAGGACAAGGACTTCCAATTGATCTATGATTTTTTTAAAGGTGTGCAGGGTAAGAACCCAGAGAACAGCTTCATTGCACCCACTGAAAACGATTAACCAATCGGCATGTATACTCCTACAGAAGAAAGAACACTATTTGAGGACACTAAAAGGATGCTCAATACAGAGGTCAGTGATCTGGCAGACCCGGCAGAGGCTATT
>JAUILM010000140.1 GCA_030432855.1 Bacteroidia bacterium | reverse complement strand
TCCCAATTATTTTAATACCTGGAAAGTGTACTCTCTCAAAATTCATACGTTGATCACCAAGTTGTTGCAGTTCAAAGACTGTCAGCCTGGTTTTTTGAGAGCGGAGAAGCCCCTACTAAGGGCTAGTGTTTGATTATCGTTGATAGTCCAGTTTTCGCTCCACCATGTACCTTCACCATATAGGTGCCATTGGGCCATGGACTCATGTCTATCTGGATGTTTTTTGACTTACTTGAGGGAGCTAGAGTCTGTATCAACGTACCCAATATATCATAAATCCTAATATATTCCACCTCAGTATTGAAATTACTTATATCTATGTTCAGTAAGCTCTGCGTAGGGTTGGGACCCACCATTATTTGGGTGTTCACCAGCTCCCGGTTGCCTGTCACCATATCAAATGTGTTTTCCAGATTTAGACGGCCTCCACTCACCGATCTTCCATCCAGGGTTGGGACGGGTGTTACACCATCCAGGATGTATTTCTTGATTGATCGGAGGGTCTCTTCTTTGTCCAGAGTGGCATTGTCACAGAATGTAGCTTCCGGGATACTGTATAATAAACCAATGGCTCCCGATACATGGGGTGTGGAAAAAGACGTGCCTCCATCCATTTTGTATGTTTGATCGGGTCCAGCTACTCTTATGTTTTCACCAGGCGCTCCAAGATCGACATTTTCTGTACCGAAGCCACCTACGGCCAGCTCGTCCTGTTCATCGGTATTCGTCACCACGATGAGGAAGTCACTCGAACAATCACTGGGAATGTCTCCGAACACGTCCGTGTTGACCTGGTCATTTTCAGTTGCACCTACAGCAAGGATTCCGGCTGCCCCGAGCGTGTTAAAGCTGCCACAAAGAATCGGGAAGTCTTCTTCAAATCCTCCCTCGTAACCCCAGGAATTGTTTATAGCCACTACATAAGCTCCTTCTGTACCGCCGCTGGATTCATAAAGAGCTCGCATGTCCATCACATATTGAAAAGCCTCCAGGGCTAAATCTACGGTCTTGTCCTCCGAACTAATTACCATCAGTTTGGAGCTCCAGGCGACACCCGCCATTCCTACACCATTATCGGTTCCTGCCGCGATCACACTGGCCACTCCGGTACCATGATAGTCATCCGCTACTGCATGTTTGTCATTGCCAGTCTCTAGATTTACACCAAAACGGTCGTCCACATATCCGTTTTGATCGTCATCAAATCCATTGTTAGCAATCTCACCAGCATTCTCCCATAGGTTGTCCTGAATGTCCTCATGGGTCATATCAAGACCGAAATCGAATACCGCAATGACAATCTCATCACCACAAGGGGTGGTACTACCATCCGCATCATTCCATAGCTCAGGAAGTCCGATACGCCGCAAATTCCACTGTTCACTATAAAGTGGATCATTGGGCTCGAGGGACGAAGATCCCCTTCGAGTCAGATAGTAATTCAGTTGGACAGCTGCCACTGCCGGGTCTCGTTCTAGTTGTGTCTTTACTTTCAGCAGGTCATCATTTTCAGACAGATGAATCTTATGCACATTCGTAGCAGAGAATATCGCTCGTGTAGCGATGGAACGACGCTGCTGGATGATTTGCAAGTCCTGGATTTTTTGATCCGGATGCAGTTGTACGATCAGTTCGTTTTCAACAAATCGGGCGGTCTGCGAAAATCCAGTCGCAAGTAAGACTATGGAGAGAAACAAAGTAACAGTAAATGATTTCATAGATGTAGTTTCAGATATGAAACGCAGAAACATATTATACCAATGTACAATATACGCTTATTCCCAGTTTTATTGAGTCACGACCAGTTGTCCCTGTCCGTCATAGGCCATGCGAGTGATGTTCTCAAGGCCATAGGGTGCCAGATCAGCCACTTCTCTCCATTGATTGTCACCACTGCGGTTTAATTCGTAAATTTTTGCGCCGCTGGCCATGATCAGCTTACCGGGTTCGGTGATCACAAAGTCTTCGGACCCAGGGAGGGTTTTCTTGATAGTCGAGCTTCTACCGCTGGTAAGATCCCATTCCTTCAGCATCCAGTACTCATCCGAATACTTGTGTACAAATATGATTTTGCCAGGCTCTGACTGTGCAATAGAACGACCGACTTTTGTGCTGATGAGTTTTCGCTCACCGGTGTTCAGGTGAACGGCATATAATTGATGTGGATCTCCCACTTCAAAAACAGCCACCCAATCTGCATTAATAGGTGAATAATACCCCACATTTTTGGCCGCAGTGGCCAATGGTTCACCTCCACCAGATCGGTCCAATGGATATTTCCATAAGATTTGGTTGCTCTCATTTTCGACTTCGACCACTACACATTGGATCCATTTTCCATCGGAAGAAATCGTGGGTGAGTACTCTCGGTCTAATGTTTTTGTGATCTGAGTTACCTGCTCGTTGCGCAGATTCAGTAGGTACAAGTCAGTAGACTCCAGATTACTGGCAGGAGCAGCTGACAAAACAATCTCATCCCGATTGATAAAAGATGCCTGGTTATTATAGCCTCCCGCATTGAAACCCGAGATATAGCGCGGATTTGAGACGGATAATTCACCTGCTTCTGTACGGTAGTCAAAGAGATATAGCTCTGAGGTTTGAGCCAGTGAAACAGCAGGCAGTAGCAGTAATACGATTAGTCTGACATACATAATCGGGGGGTGTTACTTCTTATTGGCAGTAGTGAATAATCGCTTCCAGCGAATTCCATTTTTCATGTCGCCAAATTTTGTCGAAAACCAAATAAACAAGGGCTTACCCACCACATGATCTTCTGGTACAAATCCCCAGACACGGGAGTCTTCGGAGTTGTGTCGATTGTCACCCATCATCCAGTAGTAATCCATCTTAAAGGTATACTCGGTTGATTCCTGACCATTGATGTATACTTTTCCATCCCGGATATCCAGATCATTTCCCTCATAGTTTTTGATCACGCGCTTGTAGGGCGCAATCGTAGCGGGCGAAATGGGTACTGTAGCTCCTTTTTTGGGAATGTATATGGGACCATAGTTATCTACCGTCCAATTTCCATTGATATTAGGATCGTATGGAAATAGGGGTCTGGCGCTTTGGGGAAGTAGTTCGACCGTGACATTTCCCATTCCCTCTATTTTTTCAACCTGCTCTTCATTTAGCATATATACAGGGTCCCGTCCATCCGTGATATTTACCCCGAAATCCAGGAGTCGCTTGGTGTTTAAGGGACCTCCCTGGGACCTGACGATGTAAGCAAATTGAACTTTGGAAGGATTGGGAAGAGGCTCCCCATTGATCAGAACCTCCCGATCAATAATTTGCAGACTATCACCTGGTAATCCAATACACCGCTTGATATAATGATCTTTTTTATCAATGGGGCGGGTCACAATTTCTTCACGTATATCTGAAGTCCTGGCTACTCCTCCGCGCTTGATATCATACACAGAAAACGTCCGTGCTGGTGTGATCACCACACTATCCCCTTCAGGATAATTAAATACTACAGGTTCGTTGTGCTCTATCTTGTCAAATGCTGGTAATCTGAAATAGGGTAAACTGGGTTTTTCCCAATAAGACTCCGCATCGAGAAACGGAATGCGATTGTGCAACAGAGGCACCATTGCAATTGTCATGGGTGTGCGGATACCATAATGGGCTTTGCTCACACACAGGAAGTCCCCCACTAATAGAGAGCCTTCCATGGATGAAGTGGGAATCTTGTACATCTCAATAAGAAACATACGGATGAAAGCGGCAGCAAATACAGCAAAGATGATAGATTCTGCCCATTCACGGGCACCACTTTTCTTGAAGGGATTTTTTTCCTGCAGTCGGGCATACTGTTTGGTCTTGCCTGCTTTTTGTGCCTCCTCTAGTTTACTCTTATAAGCTCTCTCGGCTTCCATCACGGGACCCTCGTATTTCTCCTCATCCTTCATGCCCAGATAGAAGAAGTATAAGGGGGCAGCCACAACGGCAGCGAAAGACTGCCAAAAGCTATGCTTTCCGAAAGACCGTACGAGATCAATACACAGGGCAGCCAGTATAAAGATATTGACAATCGGAAATAGCAGCCATGCTGCATGGGCCTTGGTCCGGCCCACAATCTCAGCCCAGGTGACAAAATTAAGACCTGGTACCAGTGCGTGCCATCCCGGCTTTTCAGCCTTTTCAAAGACCTTATAGAGACTAAGACTAAGAAGAATATAGGCTACAATTAAGAATAGAAACATCCTTGCTCTGCTGATTTGTAAACGCTGCAAATATAACCGAATTTGCCACAGTACATTCGTTACCACTTTGTTAATAAGACCTCAGCGGTTATTATCCATCGACCAGGGTCATCGGATGGAAGATGAATTATCTCCCATCGCTTTCTATTTTACATCTGGTTGTAGGCAAAGACGATTTTCAATGCTTAAAAAAAAAAGAGCCTGCAGTGGGGCTACAGGCTCTGGTTTTCATTTGATGGATCGGTTAGTGATCCACTATATCAGGTTAATTCAACTTGAAAGTCGATTTGCCTGCCAGGTATCCTTTGTTGTACACCTCAACAGCGTACAGACCCTTTTCCATTTCAGTTTCTGACTGCCAGCTTAGACAGCTCATTGCGTCCGTGCCCGTGTACATTAATTCCTTTGCTTTGGTAAAACCAACTTCTTCGCCGGTTTCTACATTGGTCAGTACACCAGATCCCATGCTTTCTACCATGATGGTTTCACCTTTAGGCGAGATGATTCGCAAGTGGAATTCCTCGTTGCCAGGATCTGCTACCCCGTTCTCATTGGCTTTAAAGCATAGCTTAAGGAGATCAATGTTTTTGGCAGAACCTCTCTTTACTTCTTTACCATTGCCCTTCAGCTTGAATCCCTGCACATCGATATCCGTTACATTGATCACAGAAGCTCTGGTCACTTTCTTGGACAACATGTTGTTTTCCTTGGTTAATCCTTCCTTCTCCTCGGTCAAAGCGGCTTTCACAGTCATCAATTCATCATTGACCTGTCGCTCTTTGGTGATCTCATCGGTGAGGATGCTTTTCTCTTCAGTCAGTCGCTGATTGTTAGCTGCTAGTACTTCATTCTCCTCACGAAGCTTCGTAAGTTCAGCCAGTGCCGTTTCAGCCGATTCTTTCAGTAGCTTGATTTCTTCTCGAGCAGCCGCAAGATCACGCTTGGATCCAATCAGGCCACTGATCTGATTCTTTTGACTCTTAAGTTCTTCTTTCTGCTTCTCAATCAGTGCGTTAAGGTCCGTATTATCACCTCTTAGTTCTTCGAGATCTGCCAGTGCTTCGTAATACTCCTTTTCCAGTTCTGCTTTTACCTGAGCGGCTTCATCGATTTCCATCTTGTGTTTTTCGATGAGTTTAGTCTTCTGACTGTTGCTGTTGTAGAGCCAACCAATAACTCCCAAAAGGGCTAATACCGTGACAGCTGCCACCGCAATCAGTTGGGTCTGTGAACTTTTTTGACTCATTTTTAAATGAATTTTGAAATTAGTTATAAATAAGGCTTTGTTTGTAAACGCAATGTGACTTCAATTGATTGTACCTTGCAGCCTGATTTTGTTAAAATGCCCTTTTTTAGAATCAAACACCATGCTAGAAAGGATACAAACCGGGAACATCTTGTTCATTGATCTGGAAACCGTCAGTGCGCGGCCAAACTATGGCGTTCTGAGTGAGCGGATGAAAGTCCACTGGCAAAGAAAGTGCAAATTTCTCTTACGAGCACAATCTGAGGGCGACATTAACGATGAACACTATGCACAGGCTTACTCTGATCGGGCGGCTATCTTCGCAGAATTTGGCAAAATCGTCTGCATTTCCATTGGGTACATCCATGATAAAACAAAGGAGCTACGGATGAAGTCCTTCTACGACAAGGATGAAGCCTCTTTGTTACGAGATTTTGTAAGTCTCATTGAAAGTCATTACCACGACCCAGACCGACATCTTATTTGTGGGCATAATATCCGGGAGTT
Source organism: Bacteroidia bacterium (assembly GCA_030432855.1). GTDB lineage: Bacteria > Bacteroidota > Bacteroidia > Chitinophagales > Saprospiraceae > JABDMH01. The sequence continues at coordinate 4,226 of JAUILM010000140.1, read as the reverse complement.
CGATATACCCTATCTCTGTCGCAGACTTCTGATCCACAGCATCGATCTTCCTACCATTTTTAGATTGGCAGGCAAGAAGCCCTGGGAAACCAAACACATTTTGGACACTATGGAGCTCTGGAAGTTCGGCGACTATAAGAACTACACCTCGCTGGATCTACTGGCCGCGGTGCTGGGCGTCGAAACCCCCAAAGACGACATCGATGGCAGCATGGTCGGGCAGGTGTTCTGGGAGGAAGATGATCTCGATCGAATCGCACGGTATTGTGAAAAGGATGTCGTGACCGTGGCGCAGGTGCTACTCCGTATGAAAGGGCAGGAGTTGCTGAATCCTGATCAGATTGTCTCCAGGTGATTGGGTAGATTGGCCGGCAGCCAGCAATGGGTGAGACAAATTTAGGCAACCAGCGGCAGTAGCAAAGTTAGGAGGTCCGGAACAGATGAGCTTGGGTAACTTCAGAAGTTCAATGAATCGACGATTCAACAGGATTAGGTTTCCATCAAAGCCAAAAAGGATATTCCACTCAGAATGCCCTCAACAATTAAACACCTGAAACAACTAAACATCGCATCAAAATATAAGGACCGGATACCGGAGAGCGAAAAACCGGATACCGATACATATATTTGCGGACATGAAACACTTGATAGCACCATCTTTGTTAGCAGCTGACTTCGGACATATTGCCGATGCCGTGAAGCTAATCAATGAGAGTGAGGCAGACTGGCTCCATATTGATGTGATGGATGGAGTCTTTGTACCCAACATTTCTTTCGGATTTCCGGTACTGAAAGCTGTGCAACCGTTGCTCCAGAAACCGATGGATGTACATCTAATGATCGTAGAACCTGAAAAGTACGTGCAACGCTTTAGAGATGCAGGTGCCGATGTCATTACCGTGCATGCTGAAGCGTGCGTACACTTACATAGTGTGGTGCAGCAGATAAAATCCAGCGGAGCCAAAGCGGGTGTTTCGCTGAATCCCCACACACCGATTTCTCAGGTCTTGCACATTCTCGAAGACGTAGACATGGTGCTGGTCATGTCGGTGAATCCGGGGTTTGGCGGGCAGAAATTCATTTATAGTGCACTGGATAAGATCCGACAGTTGAGGGAGGAGATTACGGTACGAAATCTGGACGTGCTCATAGAAGTGGACGGAGGCATTGGCCTTCAGAATGCAGAAGAAGTGCTTAGGGCCGGAGCCAATGTGCTGGTAGCCGGAAGTGCTGTATTTAAGGCCGAAAATCCTATAGAGACCATTCATCGCTTGAAATCAATCGGTGTAAATAACATCCTGGTCTGACACGCGTTTTCAATGAGTGAAATCCTGGCATGAATAGAAAACTTTACCCATTAATTTTACTGGTCATTGGTGTATTCACCTTCTTACAGGGGCAAAATGCAACTGTCTTGGGTTACGTAAATGATGCAACTACTGATCAACCCGTAGATCTGGCTACCATCTTTATCGAAGGGACCAATCGCGCAGTTGAGTCGGATGAAACTGGATACTTTCAGATCAACATACCCGCTAATAGCCGCATTAACCTCGTGTTTAGCCGACTGGGATATAAAAACTACACACTCGAAGTCCCCGCTTTGTCGGATGGGGAGTCTATTCGATTTACGATTGAACTGGCACCCTCAAACTCGGACCTGGAAGTAGTAGTGACAGAAACCAGGGTTCAGAATGCCGGCATGATCAAAGAAGATGTCGAAGAGCTAAAGCTGCTCCCCAGTACTACCGGCAACATCGAGTCTGCACTTCCTCATATTGCGCTAGGGACTAGTGGTGGTACGGGTGGAGAACTCAGCTCACAGTATAATGTCCGAGGGGGTAATTACGATGAAAACCTCGTGTACGTCAATGATTTTGAAATCTACCGACCACAATTGATACGGGCCGGTCAACAGGAAGGGCTATCCTTTCCCAACGTGGATCTGATCCGAAGTCTCTCGTTTTCCTCTGGTGGTTTTCAATCCAAGTTTGGAGACAAGATGTCGTCTGTTTTGGATGTAAAGTATAAACGGCCTGACTCCACGGCTGCTTCCGTCGGACTTAGCCTGCTGGGAGCCTCCACCCACCTGGAAGGCAGTAAGAATGTGGGCAAAGATGGATATCGAAAGTTTCGATATCTCTTGGGAGCAAGATATAAGACCAATGCATACCTACTGGGATCTTTGGATACAAAGGGGGAGTATATTCCCAATTTTCTGGATGTGCAGGGCTATTTTACGTATGACATCAGCCGAAGTCTCCAGCTGGGTGTATTGGGTAACCTCAATCAAAGTATCTACAAATTTACCCCTAGTACACGGACCACGGCCCTGGGCCTCATCGACTTCGCGCTGCAACTCAATGCTGATTTTGAAGGAGGCGAGGTAGATGATTTTACGACCGGTATGGGAGGTGTTTCCCTCACCTATCTACCGGATCGAAAGAAGAACCCCTTTTTCTTAAAACTGCTGGCATCCCGGTACCAATCGGAAGAAAATGAGGCTTTCGACATTCTTGCAGATTATCGTCTGAGCCAGATCGAAACGAGCCTCGGCAGCGAAAATGCAGGTGAAGAGATAGCGGTTTTAGGAACCGGGATTCAACAACAATTTACCCGAAATTTCCTGCAGCTAAATGTCCTCAATATCGAGCATAGGGGAGGGTATGAACTTCAATTGCGAAATGACAATGCGGTCTCTTCCAGCCACTTCTTTGAGTGGAGCCTTAAGTATCAGAACGAGGACATTCTCGATCGAATCAATGAATGGGAAAGACTGGATTCAGCTGGCTATTCATTGAATTATGACCAGAACCAGGTACTGGTGAAGAATGTGTTGAAGACTAAGAACGATTTAAATTCTAATCGGGTGAGTGGTTTTCTGCAGAACACCTACACCTATTTGCAACCTGGTAAAAGTGAGTATCAGGTGACCGCGGGCGTTCGTATGAACTACTGGGATCTCAACAATGAGATTGTGATATCACCACGAGCACAATTGCTATATAAACCCCTAAGCTGGGATAAAGACGTTTCTTTCCGACTTGCCGCAGGTTACTATACGCAACCCCCTTTCTACCGTGAGTTAAGAAGACGGGATGGCACTATCAATGAAGACCTGAAGGCTCAGAAGTCGATTCATGTAGTGGGTGGTATGACTATGGACTTTATTGGTAAAAACCGGCCCACAAAGTTCCGATTGATCACGGAGGCCTACTATAAGAAGTTGTGGGATTTGGTGTCATATGACATTGACAACGTCAGGATTCGCTACAGTGGTGAGAATGATGCTGAGGGCTATGTGATGGGTCTGGACATGCGCCTGAACGGTGAATTCGTGAAAGGAGCTGAGTCATGGATCAATCTCAGTTTTCTGCAAGCACGAGAGTCACTTACAGGTATACAGCATATCAAGATCGAGGAGGGCGGTGAAAATCGTCGGGAAGTTGACTTTGTCCCCAGGCCCTCCGATCAACTGATGACCCTGGCGGTGTTTTTTCAGGATCATCTCCGGAGAAATGAGAATCTGAAGATGCACTTTAATTTTACGTTTGGCACCGGTTTACCCTTCGGTGTTCCTGATAATAATGCCATCATCAGAAACCCCTTCCGATTTAAGGAGTACCATCGGGTTGATATCGGTTTTTCAGCTCTTCTTTACAATCAAAAGTGGGCGAGTAAGCGACCTAAGCACCTGTTGGGTTTTACGAAAAATACCTGGCTGAGTGTTGAAGTGTTCAACCTGCTACAGGTGGCAAATGTAGCCTCTAACACCTGGATCAAGTCAATCTACAATGTACAATATGCCGTGAAGAACTTTCTTACATCTCGTCGGATCAATGTGCGGCTGAAAGTAGATCTGTAGGAGCCAAAATCTCGCTGAAGGCAAGTGTCTGGACTGCGTTCTGGGAATGATTTTTGAGTGAGCTAAAGAACTATGGCGAAAGATAGTCTGATGGTATCAAAGAAAAAACTAACTTTGCGCCCTTGTTGAATAATCCTGATGTTCGATTTCGGATGAATCAGGTATGGTTAAACCAAATAAATTTAAGACAACATGCCAGTTAAAATTAGACTGCAGCGTCACGGACGCAAAAAGGCCCCATTTTATCACATCGTAATTGCTGACTCCCGGGCTCCTCGGGATGGTCGCTTCATCGAAAAGATTGGTACCTATAATCCAATGACCAAGCCTGCGACGATCGAGTTGGATCGCGACCTGGCTT
>JAUILM010000139.1 GCA_030432855.1 Bacteroidia bacterium | reverse complement strand
TGCCCTTAATAGCCAATGGGGTGATCATGAAAGGCTGCAGTGGGCCTGGATTGTCTTCAGATCCTATCATTATTATACCATCGGCGTACCCTAATTGGGCATGATCTACCCGGTCTTCGGTGGTATGAAGCTCCAGTAACTCAAAATCGAAGGCTTCTTGTAGCCATTGAATGACCTGCTTGGCATTCTTGTATCTCAAAAAAGGTATCATCATAATCATTTGTTCTTTAATGCAATATTAGGTGGGTGCGCGAACAAGAAATTGTATGTTCACGCCAAATTTGCTAGTGTGGGTCATTTAAATATCCCAAATCCTGTGTTTGTTGTCTATGATACGCTCGTGGATTCATGCCGGTAAATGTGCGGAAGTCGTGAATGAAATGTGCCTGATCATAATATCCTGCCTGATAAGCCACGGAGGTAAGTTGACAAGCAGACTGATTAAGTAACTGGATGGCTCTCTGATGTCGCATTAGACGCAGATAGGTTTTGACAGAAAACCCGGTGAAGCTTTTGAATTTTCGTTGGAAACTTCGGGGGGAAAGGTGGACCTCATCGGCAAGCCTGGTCAAAGGCATTTTTCCAGATCTATGCTCGAGTGACTGTATTAGAGTCTGCAACCTAAAAGTCTCTCTATCGATGTGCACCAAATAGGGAATAAGAAATGACTCTATAGTGGATATCCGATCTGAAACTGTTTTCGCGCCCAACATTTCATCCTCCAGGAAATCCTGCGGTAGTCCAAGTTGAAATGGTTCGACATGGTACAAGGCCAGATCAGAGGTGGGGATGTTGAAGAGTTGCTGTACCGCATAGGGATACATGTATACACCAAAAATGCCAAACGCCTCTGTTGTGAAAAATCTACTAGGCTTAAGACTAGGACCATATAAAAGAATGGTCGGATCCACTTCTTGAAGGCCTTCCGGTCTAAATGTACCCTTGTAGTGGAAAATGAATTCTACACCACTGTCCGCCATCGATCGATGGTAATAAGGCTTCTGTACAGAACCTATGCCTTCATATTGCCAGTAGAAACGGACAAAGGGTCTTAGTATAGGTGAAGGTTGAAACGTTTTGTACATACGAAATCTCAGTGCCTTTCAAGTTAAACAATTGCAGCTTCTTAATCTTGATTTATGGAATCCGGGATTTAGTACCTCTTAGTAATGTTGACTTAGTACTTTGGTGCTAATTTTGTACTTGTGAAGTCATCACACCACACTCAACTTAAAAAGGATGTTTATGAATTTACTGCGAAATACTTTTTTGCTGAGTGTGCTCTGTACGTGCGTCTGTCATTACTCCCTGGCACAAATACAATTATTAAATGATGAATTTGAGGATGGTGGTACCCTTCTAAATTGGAAGAATATAAATCAGGAAGAAGGGTGGGGGATAAGTCAACTGGAACAATTCAACATTAACGATTCGGTTTCTGATGCTTTATTTCTACTACCAAGGACCGTGAGTTGGTTCGGTGAGTATCGGGGTGCCTATCTCTTTAAATATATCTCGGGTGATTTTGTCCTGACCACTGAGGTCACAGTGACAGGCAGAGATGGTGTAAGTCTCCCTTCCAGCTCCTATTCTCTGGCAGGTATCATGATTCGTGAGCCGGTGGAAAATCCGGGAGGGTCCAATCAACAGAACTATATTTTTATGTCTTTGGGACAGGCCACCGGACCAGGAAATGACTTCGAAATAAAAAATACCTGCAATAGCAATTCCTGTCTGGATGTGGTTCCTATAACCAGCAATACCGCACAAATACGATTGGCAAGGCGTGGTAGTCAGGTAATTGTACTTTCCCGATTTCCCGGACAGTCGTGGGTAGTGAGAAATGTATATGACCGTGATGGGGGAGGACAGTGTCAATCTAATGGCACACTCATGTGTCAGGCCCCTTTTTCGGATACTTTGCAGATTGGTTTTGTGGCTTATACAGACTGGGAAAAAGTAAATAGTTATACTACCAATTTTCATAACACACATACTTTACATCCCGATACATTAGCATTGATTCCTGGCGGTGATCCATCTCCAGGCGTCGCCTTTAATCCGGATGTCAGAGCAGATTACAAATATGTTCGATTTGATTCGTTGGAAGTTCCGGCAGCATACAGTGGCATGAATTTCACCACTTTGACTGAGCCTCAGATGTTGGAATTTTTATCCTTTGATACGAATCCGCACTGTCCGGATGGTTATCTGGTCTCATCGGCCATTGATGATACCTATATACATATCCGGGCTAATCAGACGATCCATGCTGAAAATATGGTACAGGACAATTCACAAGTGACTCTGCATGCACCTAACGAGGTTCAATTAAATCCAGGCTTTGAAATCTCGTTAAACTCTGAATTAGCAATTGAAATGGATGGTTGTCTGGAGTAGTGGGTTTTAATTTTGGTATTCAATTTCGTCTTCAATAAATGCATGCACGACAGATTGGATCGATTCATCTGCTTCAAACCCCAACTGCATACCTCGACTTGCATCAAAATCCGGCATCCATCCTCCCACGATGCGCTGTATCATGGGATCCACTTTCCACTCAATCAGTTCAAAAGCTTTCTGTCCGGCAATCTCTCGCACAGACTCGGCCATCTCCTCGACAGTAAATGATTTGCCGGGAATAGTAAGCCTTCTGTTCCAACCGAAAGCTGATCCGGGAAGAGCTGCTCCTCGAAGGAGTGCATCTACTGCTTTGCGAGGTGATAGAATATACATTCGGCTATCAGCGGTGACGGGACATACCGCTTTTAGTCCTTTCAGTGGTTCTCGTATAATGGAGCTGGCAAAGGTAGAGGCTGCCTTATTGGGTTTGCCAGGTCTCACTACAATCGTGGGCAATCGCAATGCTCGTCCATCTACAAAGCCCTTTCGACTATAGTCCTGCACCAATAATTCACCCATGGTTTTCTGAACTCCATAGGAAATCATTGGAGTAATGATGGTTTGGTCATCACCGACTTCGGGTAAATCGCCACCGTATACTGCTATAGATGAGGCGAAAACAAACATGGGATCTGCGTGACTATGTCGTGCGGCCTCTAATAAATAATGAGTTCCTTTTAGATTGACGTCCATACCCAGATCGAAGTTGGTCTCGGCATCAGCACTGACCACAGCCGCCAGGTGGTAGATGAGGTCCATGTCATTAGTGACTAATTTACCGACCTGGACCGGATCTCGAATGTCTCCCACTTCGATAGTAAATCGGTCGTCTTCCGGTAAACCCACGGGAGCTATACGGTCGAAAAGAACAATTTCAGACCATTTGGGATCTGCTGATAAGGCAGTTGCCAGTTTCTTGCCCAGGAATCCAGCGCCTCCTGTGATTAATACCTTCATACCCTCCAATTTACGGTGTGGACGAATATAAAAACTTTATGGAGCAAACAGGGCCTTCGGGTATTCTGCCATTACAATTTATTTTAGGATCTTGAGTTGCCAAATGAACAAAAATTATGTTTCGTAAGTACTGTTTTTCCATAGCCGGGTATTTCCTGATCCTATGTCTTACTTTTTTATTGAGTAATTGTACAGAACCATCTCAGGCAGATTCTTCGGATGAGAGACCGAATATTCTCTTTATTATGTCGGATGATCATGCCTATCAGGCGATCAGTGCCTACTCAGATAAGTTGATTCAAACTCCAAATATTGATCGGATCGCCGAAGAAGGCCTTTTATTTACCAATGCCTGTGTGACTAATTCGATTTGTGCTCCTTCGCGGGCGGTGATTCTCACCGGAAAGCACAGTCACTTAAATGGAAAAATCGATAATCGATTTCCTTTCGATACCACCCAAATTACCTTTCCTCAGATTTTTCAGCAGAATGGATACCAGACAGCCATGTTTGGAAAATTGCACTTCGGCAACAGCCCTAAGGGCTTTGATCAGTTTAAGATTCTACCCGGACAGGGTACCTACTACAATCCTGATTTTATCACAAAAAACGAAGGTACAATCCGTGTGGAAGGATATACTACCGATCTCATTACGGATATGACCCTCGACTGGATGGAAGAAGAAAGAGATCAGGAGAAACCCTTTCTGCTGATGTATTTGCATAAAGCACCACATCGTGAGTGGCTTCCTCCCGAGAGACATTATAAGGATTTCACTCAACGGACTTTCCCGGAGCCAGCAACACTTTTTGATGACTATGAAGGCCGGGGAGCTGCAGCTGCCAATGCGGAGATGAATATCCTCACGCATATGAACTGGGCAGGAGACTCAAAATTGTATCCGGAGGTAATGGATGAATTGGGTATAGCCGAAACGGCAAATTGGGACAAAGCCGCTTTTGAAAGGGAAGTCGGTCGACAAAACGAAGAGCAGCGTGCGAAATGGGATGCTGTATATCGACCTATTAATGAGGATTTCAAGGCTCGATATGCTGACATGAGCCGCGAAGATCTAATGCGCTGGCGATATCAGCGATACATGCAGGATTACCTGGGTTGTATTGCTGCGGTGGATGATGGAGTAGGACGTGTCCTGGACTATCTGGAGGAAAACGGACTCGCTGAAAATACACTGGTGGTTTATACCTCCGATCAGGGCTTCTACCTCGGTGAACACGGATGGTTTGATAAACGGTTTATCTATGACGAATCTTTCAAAACGCCATTACTGGTACGATGGCCGAATGTAATAACTCCCAATACCACCAATACGCAGATGGTGCAGAATCTTGACTTTGCGCAGACCTTCCTGGATGCAGCCGGTATCACGGCTCCGGATGATATGCAGGGTGAAAGCCTGGTTCCTCTTTTCAAAGGCGATACCGCTGACTTTAGAGAGGCCGTGTATTATCACTATTATGAGTATCCCGCCGTTCATATGGTGAAGCGTCACTATGGTATCGTGACCGAAGATTATAAACTGGTACATTTTTATGATGATATCGATGAGTGGGAATTGTACGATCGCAAAAAGGACACCCAGGAAATGAAAAATGTATATGATGATCCTGCCTATGCGGATGTCGTGGCTGATCTGACTAAAAAATTGGCGGATCTTCGGGTGCAGTACAAGGATTCTGAAGAACTGGATCAGATGTATATTGATATGTACAAGAATTAATGGGGGCGAGATTTTAATTGATGTATGGGGCAGGTAAAAATCTATGGATTAAAAAAGTCATTACATCCGATCCGGGAGGCCATGTCGGATATAATTCACGCCTGCGTAGTCGAGGCTTTTTCGTATCCACCCGAGAAAAAGGCACATCGATTTATATATATCGAAGAGGACAGCTTTTTCTTTTTTGATACAAGAAGCTCGATGCACACCATCATTGAGATACTATTATTTGAAGGACGAACGATTGAGTCGAAAAAGTATCTCTATAAATTATTATTTCAGGCGTTTGAGGAAGAGCTAAATATTCAACCCATTGACCTGGAAATAACCCTGATAGAGACCCCGAAACATAATTGGGGAATCCGTGGTAAGCCGGGTGATGAATTGCAATTAAATTACAAGGTGGAGGTGTGAATTAGAATTCGTGTTTACGAATGACCGACATATTATTCTTGGACAGTCTTTTCCTGTGAGCTGTAAGGTGCGCTCTAACTATCATTCTTTGGAAGTGTAGAAATAGATACCGTACTGGTTCGAGGGCATATCTAATAGCAGTTAAAAAAAAATGGGTGCGTGTTCAAGTTCTTTCCCAATATTCTGTATCAAAATCCATCGGATATTTGAATGTATGCTTTAAGGACTTTCCCTGTTCAACCTGGCTTGTTGTTCCATTACCCACCTTTTTTTCTCCATAAGAAACTGCCAGGCTACCGTGTCGATCGGTTCCGATATTTCAGAAGAGGTTAGATCGGTTTGGATATGAATGTCGATATCCTCCTTGGAACAGGAAAATGATGTCAAGACTGTAATGAGAATGAACATGAGTAATGGTCTGGTGTTCCGCATATGTAATCAGTTTACATAATAGACAAACAAGTTTGCAAAGATATTATTGTCTATGCTGGCTTTTGTAACTGATTCAAAATCCATTGTCCCTGACTACACTGGACATCCATTTTGCTGAGTCTTTCGGAGTGCGTTGCAGGGTACGGTAGTCGACATAGTGAAGGCCAAAGCGTTTGCAATATCCCGACGCCCATTCAAAATTGTCCATAAAGGACCACATAAAATATCCACCGACGTTGACACCCTTTTCGATGGCTTTGTGAATCTCGGTGAGATACCCCCGGAAAAAATCTATGCGGGGTTGATCAGTCACGGTGTCACCGACGATTTTATCATCGAAAGCACATCCATTTTCAGTGATAATTATTTCCGGCTTGTCGTACCGCTCACTGATCCACTGCAATAGTTTTCTGCAACCCCAGGGTACAATCGCCCATTGCATTTCTGTCAGTGACCAGGCGGGGTCCACCGAAAGATTTACTTCCTGGTCTTCAGAAAGGCCACCATTGCCATATACATTACCTTCCATCACCTGACCCTGCGCATCAGAAGCCAGCATCGTGGTGTAGTGATTTAAACCAAAAAAATCGGAGGAACCCTTTAATTTTTCTGCTTCTTCTGGTGTAAAGGTGGGCAGACGGTCACCCAGTCTTTCCACCATCACATCCGGGTATACTCCCTTGTATACAGGATCGGCAAACCAGGCCAGGAAAAACTCCAGCGCTCTTTGGGCGGCTAATTTATCGGCAGCAGATTCGGTAAGAGGTTCTCGCCAATCACAATTATTGGTTATGCCTATCCGCCCTTTCTGAGTTGGTTGGAATTTTTCACGATACACATGGACGGCTTCAGCGTGTGCACGCAGGAGGTTGTGACCGGCCAGATAGGGTTCACTATTGGATCGACGACCGGGTGCAAATACTCCCTGTCCATATCCCAGCATGGCCACCACCCAGGCCTCATTGATGGTAATCCAGTTTTTGACCCGATCACCAAAATGGGTAAAACATACTTCGGCATATTTTCCAAAGGCATCGGCTATACTTTCTCCCAGCCATCCGTCTTCTTCAAACTGCAAGGCAAGAGGAAGATCCCAATGATATAATGTGATCCAGGGTTCGATGTTGTTTTTTAATAGCTCGTCTATCAGACGATTATAGAAATGGATGCCTTTTTGATTTATTTGATTTCTTCCCGTCGGCATAATGCGCGGCCAGGAGATAGAAAATCGATAGGCTTTCAATCCCATCTGCCGCATTAATGCTACGTCTTCCTCCATTCTATGGTAGTGGTCACAGGCTATGTTGCCATCATCACCATTAAATACTTTCCCCGGTATACTGCAAAATGCATCCCAGATGGAAGGTCCTTTTCCGTCGATATCGTGAGCCCCTTCAATTTGATAACTTGAAGTGGCTGTTCCCCAAATAAATTCCTTAGGAAATTCGATCATGAATTTATTGTTTTACTGTCTCTGACCTGCCAATGTTTATTTCGGCAGTTTGTCAAACCAGCTTTTCTTTAAGATGTACGTACAAATAATGGCAATGCCAAGTGTAACTAGCGTGGGTATCCCTTCGAGCAAAATCAAATAGATAGGGAAAATGACTAATGCGGTTTGCCAGACAATGCCAATTGCCACATTAAACATGTCTCGTTTGAAATTTTTATTTACTGCAAAGTCAGGATCTTCAGCCAGTACTTTGTCGCGAACAGGTCCCCAAAATCCCCAGGGCTTCACATTCTTATAAAACTTCATCAATACCTTTTCATCTACCGGAGGTGCCAAAAAGGTACCTACAATGCATCCTGCCGCCGAGAGAAGTAGCATGAGTGGGAAAGTGTAAAGATCCAGTGTGCCCGGAAAAATAAAACGGAAGGATAGAGCAGGGATCAATCCCAGCAGCATACCGTAGAAAAAGCCATGACCATTAAATCGCCACCAGTACCATTTTAGCAGGTTGGCAGCCACATAGCTACCGTAAAGACCGGATACGATCCATTGTAATAAGTCATTGACATCTTTGGCGTAAAATCCCAGGGCGATACTGATCACCACCATAATTAACCCCGCCGCGTAATTAACAAATTTGATGCGTGTATTGGGAGCTTCCGGATTAATATGCTTTAAATAAATATCGTTGACGATGTAAGCCTGGGTAGCATTTAAAGTACCGGCAAAAGTGGACATAAAAGCCGCCATGAGACCAGCTAGTAGGAGACCCAGAAATCCGATGGGCACAAATTCATTAATAGCCGAGGGAAGGATTTGCTCAAAATCAATCTGACCACCCACGATAAGATCTAATTGATCATAATAAATCAGTCCCAGTACCCCAAAGCCGGCTATCATCACATAACGTATCGGCATCAGTATCAAACTGACCGAACCACTCATTAAGGCGGCTTCGCGAGGGGACTTGGTAGATAAGATCTTTTGCATGTCATAGTTGGGAGCCGGTCCCGCCAGGCTCACCAGTACGCCTTTAAATAGCATCATCATAAACATGATGCTGAAGAGACTGTACTGATCATCAGCTATTTTCTGATTAACTTCTGCAATAAGATTGGACCAATCCAAATCAAGGTTCCATCCAAAGAATGGGGTCATCCAACCGTCGGGTACCAGCAAGTCATTGCTGGCCACCGCATTCATGGCAATGATCCCAATCACAATGCTGGATATTGCCATCAGAATATATTGAATGAGATCCGCCCAAACGATACTCATCATACCACCAAGCAGTGAATAGAAGACAGCAAAGGCCGTGAAGATGATCCCGTAAAAGTGTGGAACGTATTCAGCAGATATTTCAAAAGGAATGTATGCAGAAACTACTTCCCAGGGAATAAATATCTCCACAAATTTTCCGATGCCGATGAAGCCATAGGCCAGATATCCCAGCCCCATAATGATGGCAAATATGACCACAATGGTGTGCGACATATTGGCCCCTTTCTTGTGACCAAATCGTGTTCCGATCCATTCAGCTCCGGTCGTCACATTACTGCGACGCAGCCAAATGGAAAGAAATATCATCAGAAATATCTGATTAAAGACCGGCCAGAGCCATGGAATCCATGCGCTTTTCAAGCCATACACAAAGAGCAGAGTTACCAACCACATGGTACCCGAAATATCAAACATCCCGGACGCATTGGAAAGACCTAACATATACCAGGGTAGACTATTGCCTCCCAGGAGGTAATCCTTCTTACTTCTTTCCGCTCTCTTTTTAAGGACAAGTCCTATCACCACAGTTGCCAGCAAATAGATAACAATGATCGCAATATCAATTCCGGAAAGTCTCATGTCAGAAGGGTTCGATTGTCAAATGGTTCCAAGCTGAATCGTTGGCCAAAATAGAAAAAAGGTAAGGAAATGTTGGTCTTTGCACGTACCGGCAAAAGATTTATCGGTTGCGCAAATTTCTGAGAGTAAGATTTTTCGTCATTTCATCTGAGGGACCTTATCTTGATGCTTTCTAAGTTATGAGAAATATGCTGGATCGAATTATACCCTTGTGGCTACTAATATGTGTATTTGGTTGTGCCTCTAGAACAGGTACTCAAATGGTAAAGCAGAAATTAGCCAAGCCTAATATCATATTTATCATGGCGGATGATTTGGGATATGGTGATCTGGGATGCTATGGGCAGGAAGTCATGCAGACCCCGCATATTGATGCATTGGCTCAAAATGGATTGCTATTTTCGAACTTCTATGCGGGGTCTCCCGTGTGTGCTCCCTCCCGGAGTGTATTGATGACAGGTCTTCATACCGGACATACTACCGTCAGGGGCAATTTTGGCAAGGGTGGTGTGCGAGGTCTGGGAGGAGGAGACGGTCGCGTACCCCTGGAAGCAGAGGATAAGACCATGGCAGAATACCTGAAGGAAGCGGGTTATTTTACTGCGATGATAGGAAAGTGGGGACTGGGTGAACCTGAAACCACCGGATTACCAAATGACCAGGGATTTGACTACTGGTTTGGTCACTTAAATCAACGCAGAGCGCATTCGTATTTTCCCGATTATTTATGGGAAAACAGGGAGAGGTATGAAATACCTGAAAATGCAGATGGGCAAAAGAAGACCTACTCACATCAACTCATGACGGACAAGACTATCCAGATCCTGGAATCTGCAGGAAAGAAAAAGGATCCGTTTTTCCTGTATCTGCCGTATCTCCTGCCTCACGATGCTTATGAAGTACCTGAAGTACATGGCGCTTATGTCACAAAGGATTGGACG
>JAUILM010000138.1 GCA_030432855.1 Bacteroidia bacterium | reverse complement strand
TGCTAATGTATTATTTGGTCATCGATAACCACGAAGCCGGGTTTCCGCAGATAAGGCAGTTTCTATTGACGGCTAGTGAAATTGGAAGTATCTTTAAAAAAGGGGCTACAATCTCCGCTGCCATGGGAGGATGTCAGGCAGAAATCGGTGTGTCTGCAGCTATGGCCGCTGGTGGATTGGCTGAGTTGATGGGTGGTACGCCAGAGCAGGTATTGATGGCAGCCGAAATTGCTATGGAACATCATTTGGGGCTGACTTGTGATCCTATCGCCGGTTTGGTTCAGGTCCCTTGTATCGAGCGAAACAGCATGGGGGCTATCAAAGCCATAAATGCGGCTGAGCTGGCTTTGGATTCAGATCCCCTGCATGCCAAAGTACCTTTTGACAAGGTCGTCAATACGATGTGGGAAACAGCTAAAGACATGAGTAGCAAGTACAAAGAAACTTCACAGGGTGGATTAGCGGTCGAGGTGTTTTTAAGCGACTGCTGATTTCTCTTTTCAGATTTCTGATATATTAGCAAATCACATACTAGAAGTGACCTACGAGGACATAGGTCGCATGTACTGGCAAAGAATTTTCGACATGGATGATGTGATCATTAAGCTGCAGAAACAACTCATTAGTCATTGGGCCACCCGGGGATCTACCTCTGATGAGGTCCTTCGAAATCTTATGCATCCCAATATATCAGGCTTTGGTGGTGGACTCCACGAGGGGTATGAAAACCGGGATGGTGTTTTGAATATTCGTGATAATGAAATGGCTGAGGTAGATCAGAGTCCTTCACTTGATATTCAATGGATCAAAAGCAAGGTATATGATCAGGCAGCTGTTTGCTGGTGTCAATTGGATATAAAATTCCCTGGTGACCAGGGTTTTTTCATCATCCCTAACATGCGAATGAGTACCACATGGATCAAGGAGGAAAATGAATGGAGAGCAGTCCATAGTCATTTTTCAAAAGCAGATACTACCATTGAAGAAGGAGATGCATTTCCACTAGAGCAGCTAAGAGACCGTAATATCGAGCTAGAACAACTCATTGATGAAAAAACGCAGTCACTTATTGAAGAAAAGGAAAAAACGGAGTCTTTATTGCATAATATTTTACCAGTCGAAATTGCGAAGGAACTGTTGGAAACGGGGACTACAAAACCTAGAAGATTTGAAGAAGTAAGTATTCTCTTTTCAGATTTTCAGGGATTTACCAATATTGTTGCTACGATTCCTACGCGAAAACTGATTTCTGAGCTAAATGAGATATTCAGCCATTTCGATGACATTATGGATGAAGAAGGTATTGAAAAAATACAAACAATTGGTGATGCTTATTTGGCAGCCTGCGGCCTGCCTGCAGAAGTGGATGATCATGCTATTCGGTGTGTACGGGCTGCCCGAAAAATGTTGGACTATCTCAATGACCGTAACCAAAAAAATGCGATAAAGTGGAAGATGCGGATTGGAATACACTCAGGGCCTATTGCGGCAGGAGTTGTAGGTAAACGAAAATTTAGCTACGACATTTTTGGGGACACGATTAATATTGCCAGTAGAATTGAGACTTCTGGTGAAGAGGGTAAAATAAATATATCGGCCTATACGTATGATTTCGTGAAAGATCACTTTGAGTGTGAGTACAGAGGGAAAATAGGTGCTAAAGGGAAAGGTGATTTGGATATGTATTTTATAAAAGAGCAATGAATAAGCAAGCGACCCAATTTATCCAGACTAACGATCAGTGGCAGGAAGAAATGGAACTTCTTAGAGAAGTTTTATTGAATACATCATTGGATGAAGACTTTAAATGGAAGAAACCCTGTTATACGTACGACGGACAAAATATTGTCATATTGCAGGGATTTAAAAACTACTGTGCCCTGCTGTTTTTCAAAGGCGTCTTGATGAAGGATCCCAATGGCATTCTGGTAAAAACGGGACCCAATACACATGTGGGCAGACAGATCAGATTTACCAATGCAAAGGATGTCAGGCAGCTGAAGACGGTTATTCCAGAATATATTCAGGATGCCATCAAAGTGGAGATGTCAGGGATGAAAGTCGAAGCTCCTAAGAAGTCAAGCCAGGAAATGCCAACTGAACTCCGGCAACGCTTAAAGGAAGATTCTGTCTTCAGAGTAGCTTTTGAAAAATTGACACCAGGAAGACAGCGAGCTTATATATTTTACTTCTCGAGTGCAAAACAATCCGGAACGCGAAAATCCAGAATAGAGAAAAGCCTGCCAAAGATCCTACAGGGAAAAGGACCTAATGAAAGGTAATCTGTACCCATGTCCACTTATGAATCTTAAAAATGAAGATTAAAGAAGTACTGGAGCAGATAGCACATCGTCCCTGGACGTTACCGCAGGGTCCGTGGAAATATTATCAGGAGTGGAATCATACTATATTTCTCCATTGGAAAGTAGAGCCACAATTATTGAAAGCAAGACTGCCTGTACAATTAGAGCTTGATCTGTTTGAGGACCAGGCTTGGGTCAGCGTAGTTGTATTCCGAATGGAGCGAATAAGACCGAAACGGATTCCTTCATTTCCTCCTGTCTCCAATTTCGGTGAAATTAATATTCGGACCTACGTCAAATATAAGGGGAAGCAGGGTGTGCATTTCCTCAGTATTGAAGCCAGTAAACGTCTGTCTAGCTTCATTGCCAGAAAAGTAGCAGAACTTCCTTATCGGTATTCTAAAATTAAGTATGGGAAAGCTGATTGTTTCTCTGTAAATGATGAATATCAGGACGAATTAAGCTTCAACTTTCAAATAGGGGAGTCGATACTACAAAAAAGTCCACTGGATATCTGGCTTACTGAGCGATATGCGTTATTTCAGGATGCAAGAAGTGGCATAAATGCCTTTGATATTCACCATGTGGAATGGGCCTTATACAGTGCATCGATCGATGATTTTCACTTCAAATATCAGCGTTTTAGTGATCTGTTGAAAGGTGGTCCCGATCAGGTTCACTATTCTCCTGGAGTACAGGTATTGGCTTGGAGTGGGTAGAGTTTGAGTTTGAGTGTGGGTATGGGTTTAGGTTTGGGTGTGGTTTTGTTGGGAGTTAGAAGTTAGAAGTGGGATGTTTTTTCGTGAGAAAATAATTTCGAAATTTATTTTAAAACCGGTCAATGCTATATCGGTATTTACAAGCCGGATGCCGGAAACCGGATACCGCTAATCACCAGTCCGACTCTTCCAAAATAAATAATTCATCTACCCGGATTTTTAAAACCTGCGCAATTTTAAATGCCAATACGGAGGAGGGGACAAATCGACCTTTTTCTATCGCATTTATCGTTTGCCTGGAAACATCCACTTTTTCGGCCAGTGCTGCTTGCGATAAATCATATCGTGCCCTTTCTACCTTGATCAGGTTTTTCATTCCTTTGTTTTTAGAATTTGAAAGGATCCAAATGACAGGATCAGACAAACTAATACAAACCAATACGATGAAAAACCATTTTCCTGATTACCGTCAGGATAGGTCACCAAGTAGTTTGCAATCATGGATATGATACTAGTGATAGCAAAAGCAAACGCCAGGGCTTTAAATTTTAGAAAACGAACTCTTTCATCTACCATGGGTCTTCCTGAAAAATAGATTAATAGGAGTCCAATGCCCAACTGGCCCAGCAGGCTTTCTACTACCCATTGCTCGTTTTGAACGATCTCATAGAGTATGAATCCGAGAGCAAGAACCGATATCCCTATACCTACATAGAAGCTGGTGGAGAACCAGGGTAGCAGAGTTTTGTTTTTAGACGTCATGTCATCAAGTTGTAATGTATAATACTCTAAATGTAAATTAAACTTTACATAAAGTCAAGTGTAGTGATCTTTTTTGGTGGTGTTCTTGTGTACGATTTTGTCAACTTTTAGACGACTGAGATCTTTTCAATGTAGTATGGGTAAAACACTCCTTACTGTAAGGAACCATAATGATGTGCATGGCATTACTGACCTATTACGGAAAGTCACTTCTACGTGTCACCTAACCTTTTCATTATGGATATGAGGCTCTTCTTCACATGCATGCTCTTGAATGTTTTTACAGGATTGTTCTCTCAGGAGACGATCGAAAGTCTTGATGATTTGAATTTCGATAAGATGCCAGATCAAACCCGGCAGCACTACTGGCTTATAATGACAGATGATGGCATGTCCCAACCTATTCTTGTGCCAATTATCATAGTGAAAGGGGTGGGCTCGTCCCCCGTATTGGGCCTGGTAGCGGGTATTCATGGAAATGAGTTAAATGGTATCAAAGTGATTCAGGAAGTCACGGATGAAATCGATCTGCCTTCATTGAATGGAATAGTAATTGCCATACCCGGTTTGAACCGAAATGGTATACTCCAAAACGAGCGTGAATTTATTGATGGTGAAGATCTGAACCGCATTTTTCCGGGAAAGATGGATGGAAATCGATCTCAACAATTTGTCTGGCAAATCAGCCATAAGATCCTTCCGCACTTTGACTATCTGATTGACATGCATACGGCCAGTTTTGGAAGAGTGAATTCATATTATGTAAGAGCAGATCTCAGTGATGACAACATGTCGAAAATGGCTGTACTACAGGATGCCGATATTATACTCGATAGTGAAGGAGCACCCAGTACTGGCAACCAATCTTCAAGCACTCGCACCATGAGAGCCGAGGCCATGTTGAAGGGAATTCCCACCATCACTGTAGAACTGGGGAATCCTCAGGTTTTTGAGAAAGTAATGATTGAACGAGGTAAAAAGGGAGTCCGAAATACAATGATGTGGTTAGGTATGGTAGGAGGGGAAATAGAAGTAAATACAGATACTAAATTTTGCGAAAAGTCTTTCTGGATATATAGTGATGTAGGAGGATTTCAGGAATTAATGGTTCAGCTAAATCAAGTATTGGAGAAGGGTGATAGGATAGCCATCATAAGGGACCCCTTTGGGCATGTGCTGAAGGAATACGTGGCACCAGAGTCTGGCGTCGTGATTGGCCTAAGCCGTAACCCGATCACGATGAGTGGTGACCGGATTATTCATCTGGGTATTCTGCAGAACTGAATTATCTGTTTTGTGATCTTTAATAAAAATCCCGGACATCCTCTAGCAGCAGGAGCCTTGGTGTAGGAAAAACGGAGTTCCGGATACCGGATACCGGACACCGGACACCGTTCGAATACGGAGAAGCATTTTATAAATAGATATTTTTGCTCGCCCTGACCCCCAGCCCCTGTTTCTTCGCTGCGCTTCGAACCCGGGGAGTCTAACCCGCAAATTTTTACGAAATTAATTTTAAAAACGTTCAACCTTATTTCGGCATGGACAGTCTGAAGTTGGGAGCCTGATGCCAGAAGTTGGGTGTTTGCAGTGATAAAATGTTAGAAATCCGAAAAAATCCCAGCTCCCGGCACCGGGCACCCGGCACCAGAATACACGGAGACGCACCTATTTATTTAAAGTTCCGGACGCCGGATAAAAACGGAGACGCACTTATTTACTGAAAACTCCCGGTACCAGGCACCGGGCAACCGGCACCAGAATACACTGAGACGCACCTATTTATTTCAAGTTCCGGATACCGGATACCAGACACCGGACACCGGATCAATACGGAGACGCACCTAATTATTTGAAGTTCCGGATACCGGACACCGGACACCGTTCGAATACGGAGAAGCATTTTATAAATAGATATTTTTGCTCGCCCTGACCCCCAGTCCCTGTTTCTTCGCTGCGCTTCGAAACCGGGGAGTCTAGCCCGCAATATTTTACGAAATTAATTTTAAAACCGGTCAACCTTATTTAGACATAAAACGGAGACGCACCTATTTATTTAAAGTTCCGGACACCGGATAAAAACGGAGACGCGCTTATTTACTGAAAACTCCCGGTACCCGGCACCGGGCAACCAGCACCAGAATACACGGAGACGCACCTATTTATTTCAAGTTCCGGATACCGGATACCAGACACCGGACACCGGATCAATACGGAGACGTACATATTTACTGAAAAATGCTCTAATGTACTTGAAAGTAATTATATATCTGAAAAATAAATAGTCCAATACCTGCAATCACCAGATAGAAGTTGGCCGCCTTATAAAAGGAATCGTAGCTCTTGAAGCTCTTCCACTTACTAATTATAAATACAATGGGTATCAACGCCAGCACCTGACCCAGTTCTACACCGATATTAAAACAAATTATTTTAGGAAGGAATTGATCGGTTCCAATATCGAAAGACTGAAGTCGGGTGGCTAGTCCAAAACCATGTATAAGACCAAAAATGAAGACCATCAGTAGTAAATTTGGAGACCTGGTACCCAATATTTTTTTAAATCCATCCAGGTTTTCAAAACCCTTGTAGAGCACACTTAGTGCAATGACTGCATCTATTAGATGTTCGTCAGCTTTGATACCGGCATAGCTGGCTCCGGTCAACGTAATACTATGGCCAATAGTAAAAACAGTAATGAACTTTACAATATCTTTAAAACCACTGAGATAAAAAATGACTCCCGCCAGGAATAGCAAATGATCATAACCGGTCAACATGTGCTTAGCACCCACATAAATATAAGCGCCCAGACCGCCATTCGACAGAATTTGCTGATCAGCATCACTTACGCCATGTGCAAATACAAGAACAGGGAGGATGAAAAATAGACCACTGATCAGTACACGACTAATTACCTTCATTATGATTTTTTTCGGTTAAACCAGAGAAATAAACCTCCAAAAATCAGGATACTTCCAATAAAGAATAAAGTGGTAGGAAATTCATCTCCATGATCATGATCGTGGTCTTCATCATGTGTATGATCGTGACCATGTGCCACACCCCCGTGACTATGTCCTACTTCAAAGGTTAGGGTGGCCCAATTCGATTCATGCGTGATATTCGGCTCAGTCGAATGTTGTAGATGAATCGTCTTTAAAAAATATATACCATGATCCGGAATAGGAATGCTCATGTGACCCGCATCGTCCGTTCTGAAAGTCGTAATTCCCTGATCAGAGTGACTTTCATGTGAGTGCCCACCACTTTCATCATGATCGTGACTATGTGTTGACTCTTTAGAACCCAGATACACAAGTTGATTCGCAAGGGGTTCTCCATTCCAGAGAAGTTCCACTTCAAATGATTCTCCTGCATGTAAAGTACCTGGATTATTTAGAGGCATAAATTCAATGGGATATCCAAGAGCTGTTTGCCAGTCACTTGTGATAGCCTCTCCGACCTGATAAATGGTCTTAACGTGTTTGGAGTATTTTTCCACAGCATCATCATCCAAAGCATTGTTTTCTATTCGCCATTGGAGCATATCGGTGGCTCCATCGTGTTCGAGATAGTCGTTAAAATCAGAGGAGGATAATTCAATTAAGCGAGGCAGGGTAGATACGCCTGCCACCCAGGTTCCTACAGGACCCGTAGTCAAGCTGAGTATGGTCGTATTGCCCCTTTCAGTCCATTGCGAGGAATCAATCCTTGTACGTTGTCCCTGACCCACAATGCTTACATCAGCCATTCTATCTCGCGTGATGACATTATCACTTTGACTAAACGTCCCATTGAAGAGTTGTATCTCTACTGAGCTGTTAGGCTCCAGGTAATGGGTATCCAACTTTAAGAACATGTCATGGCTACAGAATACCAGGAAAGCCATGCACAACAAAAGTGTTTTTCTCATTCTAATAAAATTCACTTACCTCAAAAGTAGTAAAAACAACGACCCGTTATTTAGATCGCTGTCTCACTAGGAATATACGTGTCATGCTTGTTCGCCGGATTTCCTATCAAGTGAAATTCCTAGTTATTCTTATATTTATTTCGAACATCCTTCTGTTTTTGACGTTACTTGATCGTAGTTGACACCCACATTTCACTCTCCAGCCCAAAGTCACTGCTAAGATTCTTGATTATTGCGACTAGCTTCAAGCTTATCATTCTTACTATTTAGGTACAATAAATATTTGATGATAGAATATCAACTGAACAATGGTACGAAGATACCTTCGATTGGTTTTGGGACCTATAAGGCGACCGAGGATGAAGGTCGGAAGGCTATCCAGTATGCTCTGGAAAGTGGTTATCGTTTGATCGATACAGCCGCTTTTTATTTTAACGAAGGTACGGTGGGAAGAGCCATTAAAGCCAGCAACGTCTCCCGAGAGGAAATGATCATCACCACCAAGGTATGGAGGGAAGAGTTAGGCTACGAAAACACCAAAAAGGCTTTTAAGAAATCCCTATCGAAATTAGAGCTTGATTATATTGATATTTATCTGATTCATTGGCCGGCTAACGCAAGAAATTACGATAATTGGCAGCAAGTAAATCAAGATACATGGCGTGCTATGGAAGAGCTGGTAGATGAGGGAAAAATAAAAACCATCGGACTGAGCAATTTCACCCTTACGTATTTACGACCGTTATTGGATCACGCTCGCATCAAGCCCGCAATCAATCAAATCGAATTTCACCCTGGATATTGGCAGCCTCAACTTTATGACTTTTGTCAGAATGAGGATATTTTGATCGAAGCCTGGTCACCTTTGGCAAGAGGCCGTGTTTTCCAAAATGTCCTGTTGCAGCAAATATCCGCTAAGCACAATAAGTCTATTGCTCAGATCTGTCTGCGATGGTGTGTGGAAAAGGGAGTGATTCCTATTCCTAAATCATCAACACCTGAGCGGATTGAAGCTAATAAAGATATATTCGATTTCCAGTTGAGTACACAGGAAGTACGACAGATCGATGCGCTGCCACAAATGGGATTTAGTGGGGAACTACCGGACCTTTGGCCAGACCGTGCCTCCTGATTCTGACAAGATATCACGATTTGGTGCGTATTGCGCAATACGCTCAAATTTATAGAGTTCATCCATGCACATTCTCAGTCAAACTTCTCATCTTAAGAGGCCCTATTTGAAAACAGAGAAATTATTCAGATGAACTTGCTTAGAATCTCATTACTGGGTCTATCACTCATATTATTTGCCCATTGTAAGCAATCCCAGGTCTCAGACAATTATCCGGTGATCACCATGCCCGAGGACGCCGATCCAGAGTCCCCAGTCTGGAAAGATATAGATCTGGAACCCAAACCACCTGTCCTCGCCAAAACAGTTGAGGAGCAGCAGGCCACTTTTCAACTACCCCCTGGATATGTTCTTGAACCGGTCCTGACTGAGCCACAGATTGAACAACCTGCTGCTATAAACTTCGATGCAAACGGAAGAATGTATGTTCTTGAATTGCGAAGCTACATGTTGACGGCTGATGCAGATCGTGAGCTCGAGCCTATCAACCTGATTTCGAGGTGGGAGGATAAGGATAATGATGGAGTCTATGAGACGGGTACCACCTTTGTCGATAGTTTGATATTTCCACGATTTGTGATGCCCTGGGGACCTAATAGCATCCTGACGATGGAGTCTAATCAGGATAATGTATATCTCTACACGGATACCGATGGCGATGGTACTGCGGATGAGAAGGAATTTTTTACAGGCGATTTCGGCCGATCAGGAAACGTGGAACATCAACAGTCTTTCCTCTATTATGGAATGGATAATTGGATGTATAGTACCTACAATACCTTCAGAATCAGATGGACACCATCCGGTGTGATTCGGGAAAATACCGGATTCAACCGAGCCCAATGGGGTGTTTGTCAGGACAGTGAGGGAAAGATTTGGTTCCAGGGTGGAGCCTCCGGTGTCCCGTCCTATTTCCAATTTCCCATCCACTATGGCAATATCCGTGTCGAAGATCAGTACGCCGAAGGATTTAGAGTGCCTTATGGTGCCCCGATGTATTTGGAAGACTTCCAACCGGGGATGCAGGCTGTGCGCAGACCGGATGGATCTTTAAATGAGGTCACGGGATCAGCAGGCAATGATGTCTTTCGTGGACATAGACTTCCAGCTGCTTTGAAGGACCAATACTTCTATGGAGAGCCTGTTGCCAGAATCGTTCGTCAGGTAAATCCTATTAAAGCAGAAGGACTTATCCAAATACATAACTACTATCAACCTCAAGAGACTGAATTCATCGTTTCCTCTGATCCTCTATTCAGACCTGTAGATATAGCTACGGCACCGGATGGGACTATGTATATCGTGGATATGTATAGAGGGATTATCCAGGAAGGAAACTGGGTGCAGAAAGGCAGTTACCTGCGAGCCAAGATCGAGCAATATCAAATGGATAAAATTGTCGGTCTGGGACGAATCTGGCGTTTGCGTTATGAAGGCATCGAAAGAGATACTGAGAA
>JAUILM010000137.1 GCA_030432855.1 Bacteroidia bacterium | reverse complement strand
ATTGCTCTTTTCTGAAATCGGAAGGAGTTTGCCCAGAGTATCTCTTAAATAGTGTGCTAAACGAGCAGGGGCTATCAAAACCTACTTCAAAACAGGTTTGAGAAACTGATTTTCCTGATTTGAGCAATTTTCTCGCTTTTTCCAGACGCCTGTAAGTAAGGTATTGTTTGGGTGTTTGGCCGTAATATCTTTTGAAAAGACGAAGTAGGTGAAACTTCGATGTACAGTGGATTTCAGCAAGAGATTCCAGATCAAGTTGCTGATCATAATTTTTATTGATATAGTTTCGCAAATGTATCACAGTCTGAAGCTGTCCTCTATTTGAATAAGCATACTTTCTAACTTTCTTGAGTTCGGAAAGGTAATAGTTCATCTGTGAAAAATTCCTATTAAAGATTGATCAAATCTAGCTATTTAGTACAAATAGTGATTAGTATATAGCTTAGCTCATCCAATGGATCCAATCAGCATGGCCCTTTGTTTTTGCAAGCATTCTACATTTCTTCACTCCACCTGTATAAGTTGTCAGCAGGACTAAAATGCCGTTCAGACCCCAATCCTGATCATGTACCAAACTAGACTCCGCAGCTACATACGTTATATCTCGATCGCGTCCTACTCTGTCCAACATCTCTCTAAATCGCATTCGTTCTTCCTTACTAAATTGATAAAGTACATGCGTGTGATATATTGCCAATGGAATATCAGGATTTTGCTCCCTAATAATTTCCTCAAAGTCATCAATAGTTCTTCCGACTCTCATATTTAGGTTCTCCATTCCGGCAATCTCAATGGCCTGCCCTAATCTTTTCATTCTAGTCACTTTATCAGCCCATATGAGAGCTTTGAGCCATAGTGCATTGTCATTGTTGGTCAGGTCAATGGGCAATTGATCTATGCCCACTTTGTTGAGGATCGAAACGGGCAAGCTGAATGCAGGCATGACACCCTCTTCAACGTTGGATTGAATAGCTACCTCCCCATTTCCAAAGCTATATGTACCATCATAGTAATAGGCATATTTATCCATATTTAGATTTAAACCCGCACTCGCTCCCACATCAATCACATTCACTTTCTGGCCACTAAATTGACTTGAAAGAATTGGCATTAAATAAGCGCATCGGTTTAGCACATTGGTCTGCACGACGCGGGATTGTTCCAATTCGATTATATCGGCCTCATATTCTAAACAAAATTCCTTGAATAATTCAATAGGTATATTGTCTTCAAATACTCCACCCAATGTAGGGTAGTATTTGGCAAGATGTTCTGTAGGATTCTTAAGTAAAAGATAATGGACCGCAGCAAGAAAGAGATTAGGAATGGGCTGCCTTTCGGCACAAAAAGAAGCGATGCGCAGCAGATCATTATCTTTTGCTATCCGGGTGGACAGATAATAGTACAGAGGGGACACACCTTTACATTCCTTTTCAGCAAACCGCTTGAACCAATCAGCTACCATTCCTGTGTCTATATTCATACTCTGTAAATTATTTATATCTGGATTACTTCACTGGAATAAGATATCTCCGTACTCACCAGATAAGGATATTGAAATTGCTAACAATTCCCAACTATAGACGGAAATAGACATACCTTTATATGTCGATAAAACATCTATCTATTTAATAGCTAGAAGCTTAAGTGATTTCCTAATGCTCCCAATGTAATAATGGGTACAAAGACCATTACGATTCAGTTTGCAAGCACAACCTTTCATTACTACACGGTCAGTACTTCGGCTGATAAAGCTGTAAGTAAAAGTCCCCTGGTACCTTAAAAAAGGTAACCAAACCATATCCATGATCTTCAATCTCACCTTTAAACTCAACTCCCTTTCGCTTCAATTCAGCAACTGTCTGCACTATATCATCACAATAGAAAGATATGTCAGGTGCACCCGAAAGAGCACCATGTTCACCCGACTTATCCGCCGGATGCACGCCCATATCCGCTTCCGGGATATCAAAGATCATCCATCCTTCACCAATGTCCCTACCCGAAAAGCCCAATTTTTCTTTCAAAAAGTTACGTAGTTCTTCTGCTTCAGAACTGTAAAACATTGTATGGACACCCTTAATCATTCTCTATTATTTTTTGAGTTTCTTAAATTATGTGCCAATCGTTCACAGGATCTGCTTTGTGTAAGTACCCGCTTGATCAAAGAACGAACTCATCAGCATGCACGGATAATTAAGTTATGAAAATCAGATATATAATTACCACAGTTCTTATCAGTACAATACATTTTACCACCTCAGCACAGTCAGCGGAGTTGTCTGGAGATGTCCAAGCTTCTTTAAGAAAAGCGGTCACGTATTTCCACTCCATCAATTCACATGGAGGGTACGTATATTATGTCACACCTGATTTGTCCCGAAGATGGGGAGAGGGCCCCAAAGATGCAGAGACCATCGAAGTGCAACCACCCGGCACCCCGGCCGTCGGGCAGTCGTTCTTGCAGGTATACCATACCACTGGTGATAAAAATGCCCTTATTGCAGCAAAAGAAGCCGCCTATGCACTAATCGATGGACAAAACCAATATGGAGGCTGGGATCACACCATAGACTTCACAAATATTAGTCATGAGAAAGTAAGCTTCGACGATAATCAAACACAATCTGCTATTAGTTTCTTAATGGCGCTGGATCAGGTCATCGACGATAAAAAATTGACATCAGGTGTGGGTAGGGCACTAAAAATGATGATTACGACCCAACTGGATAATGGTGGTTGGCCTCATAAATATCCGGAGCAGGGAAATTACCACGATTACGCCACCTTTAATGACGGCGGGATTAATGACTGCATCCGGGTCATGCTGGAAGCTCACCAATATTATGGTGAAAATGTCGAAGTCAAGAAATCACTGTACAAAGCAGCAAGATTTATGAATATAAGTCAACTTCCTCCACCGCAGCCCGGCTGGGCACAGCAATACAACGAATATTTACAACCTGCCTGGGCACGAACTTTTGAACCTCCTGCTGTTTGTCCTTCAGTGACCGTCAAAAACCTCCAGACACTTATGGATCTTTACGAGGTCCTGGGACATGCGACCCTGCTCGAACCCATTCCCGATGCCATCCGGTGGCTGAAAGAAATCAAAATGGAAAATGGAAAGTGGGCTCGCTTTGTTGAGCTGGGAACTAATAAAGCACTCTACTATGACCGTCCCAGAATACGGGTTAATAGTCTAGAAGAGCTTCATCCTGAGCGTCGGACGGGGTATGCATATGAAGTCGATATTCAAGAAAGACTTGATCATGCTGAAGCCAGGTATAAAAAAGCTATTAACCTCACTCATCAGGAGTTTTGTGCCGACAAGATACTCTCGGACGCGGAAGCCAGACAACGGCTAAGTGAATTAGAACCGATGGTTAAAGAAATAATAGAGTCTCAGGAAGATTCTGGTGCCTGGATCACCAAAAACGATCGCTTCAAGATGCACATTGAGCGTACCCGTACTCAGCGATGGAACGGTGAATATGAAGTAATGGATCGCGTGAGCAGTAGTGTTTTTAATAAGAATGTGAACCTGCTGTGTGAGTACATTGAACTGAAGCACAGGCTTTAGCTCCACCTTCTGCCCTGCAGGTCTACTATTAGTTAGGGCACCAAGTAATTCGTGTCTCTTACAGCAGAAAGAGAAAGCGTCCAGATCTTCATACTACAGGATGATCGTCTTCCATTAAAGTTCTGATCAAATAATCATGGCTTCTTTGGCAGGTGTGGCAAACCTCTTCTCGCATCACCTATTTCCTTCATCTTAATGCCAAATGGCAGGCATATTCCACATTCTAAACTCCTGTCGCACGAATATCTATGAGTAAAACCCTTACCACCTGATGACCTTTTGCCTTCATGATCTATACACAGGTGAAAGCATATATACAGCAAGCAATAGATACAAGCTGAATATGTATTTTAAAAATACCCATTACTTACATCTTCAAAAAAAAAATAGAAATGTTAGTCAGGAAAAAAAAGATTGCTTTACGTATCACGATTACGGCTCTAGTTGCTTTGATCTCTGTATTGATCTATAATATTTACCAATTTCGCGACAAGTCTGAATTCGAACATATACCTTTCTGGCTATATTCTGGCAATGAATCAATACTTTCGAATTTAACAATAGACATAAGACATAATGCATCCGGACCAGATGAAGTTCTCTTTGCATTTGACATAAAACGCACGGACACGACCAGGAATGTGGCTTCCATTTACCAACTTGAAACCCCATCAGTTTTTATTCCACAGACTGACTCAACCATGACTTCCTGCTCCAAAGCGTCACTGACAGCCAAGAACATTAATTATGATTGGATATATGTTTTTGATGATTCCTGCCAGTTTAGCAGGCATTACAAAGGTGACATCTTTGGAAAAAGTGGCACTCATTTTAAGAAAATCCTGAACTTCCACTATTTCTGTCATAATGGTCCTCTACTCGACTACGAGTCCACAAAAGTAACACTAAGCAACATCAATGATATTGCTATTGATCGTTTATTCCCTATACCTGATTTCTACGATGTAAATTCAGTCACTTATGAATCTGAAGAAAAAATTACACAGCTATTCGACAATGGTCTTGTCATAACCGGCTCCAGTAGACCTGGAAAATTCTCGAATCTATATCTTTATCTCCTTCCGGGTCTACTTCTGGGAATATTACTTGTGGTATCCATCAAATTATCTATAGGATCGGCCTCAATGGCTAGAGAAACAGTGCAAATAGGTCCTATTCATGAAAATAATGAAGTAGTATAAGACATGATGGGGATTTAAAATACTTCTCCATTCAGCTATACTACTCTCTTTCTGCGTTCATTTCAATCTCTGGAAGGCTGCTGACTAATTCTAATTATCCAGATTTCACCACTATTTCTCTGTAATGGAAACCAACAGTCTGATTTCTGTCAATTCAGCGACACTTGCCATCCTTTGTCCCCACTACATTGACAGCATCCTGGTGGTGCAATGCAGCCCCATTAATCTATCACCACTTTGCAACGTACGGAACTATCCACTTAAAATTTTTTATTTCAAATACCATCATTTTGCAACTAAAATAATTCCGGAATCGTGATGACCTTTTCACAAGATGACCTATACAGAAATGAAATACGTACCATGCATCCAGGTTAAAATGTATTTCTTGAAATTCACCAATTGCATCATCAAAAAAATGTAAAAATGCTATTCTGGAAAAAAAATGTTGTTCTACGTATCACACTGATAACCCTGCTGGCATTAACCGTCGCCGCCATATATACCATTTACCAATTCCAAAACAAGCCTCAGGTAGGAATCATAGATTTTTCTCTCAGTCCAGGATCTGAGTCAACACTATCAAATGTGACATTGGATATAAGATATAATGCATCCGGACCAGATGAGGTCTTCTTTGGATTTGATGTAAGAAGGTTTGATAACACCACAAGTCCAGCTTCTATTTACGATCTGGAAACTGAAGCAATCCTTATTCCACAGATTGATTCATCATGTGGATCATGTCGAGGTGGGATAGCGAACGTCGGTGACAGCAATAAAGATTTTATTTATGTCCTTGATGATTCTAGTAAAATTAGGAGGCACTTTAAAGGGAATATATTTGGAAAAAGAGGAACTCATTTTGGAAGGGCTTTCTTCTTACACTACAAACCCTCTTATAATGTTCAACTTGACCTTGAATCGACTAAAATCACCCTGAGCAACATTGGTAGTCTTGCCATTGATCTACTGTATCCCACTCCCGATTTCTGCGATATGAATACAGTGACTTTTGAATCCAAAAAGAAAATACATGAGATACTCACTGACGGCATATTCATATCCGGAGCTAGTACTCCCGAGACAAATTCAAATCCCTACGTGTATCTCTTTCCAGGTCTACTTCTGGGAGTACTGCTTGTCGTGGTCATAAAACTATTTGTATGACCCAATCTGTCTATGTACTTTCTTTCTGATCGGAATAGATCTTGTGGAAAATCTGACTGTAACTCCTTAGTACTTTAATTTTTCAATCACTTCAGTGCTGACCCAAAAGATATCCTGATTGCTGGTAAAAAAGAGGTATTTACCATCTTTTGTAACAAAGGGACAGTACTCATATAGTGGCGTATTGATATCGGGTCCCATATTGACTGCTTCTGTCCAGTCACCGTTTTTCTGCTTAAAACTTATATATAGATCTCCCTGGCCCTCTCCACCATCCCGGGTGGAGCAAAAAATGATGAAGGACTCATCTGGTGCAATAAATACATCCGCCTCATACGCTGTAGTATTGATCGAATTGCCCAGCGCAACCGGCTCCTGAAAGACTCCATCCTTATTTTCAGAATAATAAATATCATAGTCTGACCCTCGTCGATCCTCGGGGGCATTCCCATTAGAAGAAAAATACATCGTGCCTTGATCCGTGAAAGAAATATAATATTCATTGCCCTCCGTATTTATTGTAGGTCCTGCATTAATGGGATCCGACCATCCATTCTCTTCTTTCTCCACATACCATATATCTATATCCTTATTTTCACCCAATCCATCTAATGTCTGTCCCGAAATGAAGTATAATCGTTTTTCATCGTTGGACAAGAACGGGTCATTATATCCATAACGATCATGATCGAGAATAACGCTGGGCTTAGACCATTCTTCTTCAATGCGCTGTGAGTATCGAATTTCATTTCTCCCACCCATATCCACACCGAAATAGAATTCTGAACCTTCTTTGTTGAACACCGAACCGAATTCCGATTCTTCTGTCGAAATAAAATTGGGGGCGAATATTTCAGGCTTCACACCTGGAGGCTTCTGTCCCATGTATTCACCCTTCATTTCAAATTGACGCACCTTGTTTCTATCAGCACCTTTTGCAATCAGAAAGCTTGAAACACCAGTCGCACCTAGTCGTTGAGAAATCTCAAGCGCAGTGCTACCCCTAACGTTGGTAGCATTTATATCCACACCGGCATCCACTAATTTCTCCAGGGACAATGTGTCTCTTTTGAGAACAGCAGCCGTCAGCAAGGAGGCCCCATAGGTATGTGTCCAGCTATCACTTTCCTGCAATCCCAGTAATACATCAAGAAAGCTCACCCCACCAAACTGCAATGCCACATGCATAGGTGTCCGATGCTGGTTATCCTCTGCATTTATCTCAATCCCTTTTGCTAAGAGCCAATCAAACACCTCCCTTTCCTTACATGCAACGGCCCAGTGAAGCAATGACCTGCCCCGATCATCCCTTTCGTCTATCGAGATATTAGTCATCAAACTATCCAGGCGCTGAAGATTTCCCTGACAAGCTGTTCTAAATATATTTTGAGCATCCACTTTCAGACTAGTCGGTACCAGCAGAATGAATAAGAATAGATTTCTCATGGCATAAAGATAGTAGACGAACTGATGTTTCTTTCTACTTTCCAAAATAGATATGTTACTCATTTTCATTTGATAGCTCTGCTATCGCCTGATCTACATCTTTTAAAAGATCTCTATATTTATTTCCGTCTGATTTCACCATGAAAGGTATACCTAGCATCACAATCAGTAAAAAGACAAATATCCAGGATTCGAATATATATGATCCTTCAAAGGAAAAATTCAAATATTGAAGACCTCCGATACTCTTTAAGAGAGTCAGCTGATAGACTGCTAGTATTGTGATAAGAGAGATGGTTCCTGTCCAAAATCCTTCCCGATATAACTTCCTGAAGTATGATCTCACTCTGACAAGCGATTGCCTGACAGATTCTGTATTATGTGATGTCCCAAGAAATGAGATATTCATTCTTATCCGCACTAATACATAAATCAGGAAAGCCTCCAGTAGGAACGGAACCAGGTATTGACCCTGTATATCAAGCAAGCCTTCAGGAGTTCTACCATGGTTTTTCCAATACAGTACAAAAAGCATGACAACAGGCACCAGTATGGCCAGGATCAGATACACTTTAAAGTCAAGCCAATGTTTCTTCTGCATTTTACTAATGAGTCCCTTACCTTTTTGCGAAATTATAGCCAGAATTTGTTCCTCTGCCATTTTTTCATCAATAATGTTGTGACCAGCAAGTGTTTGCCAAATCTTTCTCAAATCACTGTCTTCCATTTTTAAGTAGGTTTAATATTTTTGACTTGATTCTATTAATTTTCACACCGATATGTGACTCCGTAATACCGATTATTTCAGCAATTTCCTTATAACTGTATTCTTCTAAATACAGTGTAATGATGGCCCTGTCTACATGTGAGAGTTGATTTATCACTGTATACAGTTTCTCCTGATTTCTATCGGTTTCATTTGTATGACTTGGTACACTATTTAAGTACTCTTCTGACAGACTGACCTGCTTTAGTTCCTTTTTCTCCTTTCTGAGTATATCGATAGCTGCATTAATACATACCCGGTACATCCATGTAGAGAACTTAGCTCTACTCTTAAAACTTGGGAAAGCCTTCCATAGTTGAATAATCAATTCCTGACGGTAATCCTCCATAAGTGACTTATCCCTGAAATAGACGTTGCAAATCTTGTGGATTATCGCCTGGTTTTCCGAAATAAGTTTTACAAAGGTCTTCTCCATTTTCTAATGCTTCTCGCCCCATAAGACGGATTCTGACCCCTCAAATATTACAGACTTGAAGAAAATTTTCGAGATATGTCTTTATATGGTATTGTTGTTAGGTACATAATTCTCGTATTTGACCTTTTTTATAGATAATACTTGAGATGCCCAACTACGAATACGAAGTGTTATTTTCAAGAATAACCCTTCAGGAGAGAACTATGAACTATGGTCTATTAACCCACTCTCCATTCAGCATAACGGCTGAAACTTTATACATGTTAGAGATATCCTCTATCGGGTTTCCGTCGATCAGAATCAAGTCTGCGAGCTTACCTTTTTCGATGGATCCAATACGATTCTCTGATCCGAAGTATTGTGCATTAAGTGAGGTGCTACTCCGAATCACATCCATAGGCGTCATACCCGCCTCCACCAGTAATTGCATCTCCCGCTGATATGCCAGTCCATAGTCAGCATACCATCCTGATGTATGGGAGCCTGTCACAATTTTAACTCCGCTACGGTAGGCCATAGCCACAAACTCGAGCATATTTTGAAAGGCCTTCACCTGATATTCTTCAGCTCTTGTATCTCCTGCCTGCCGCTCAAATGTAGTCAGTGTGGGACAGAAGTACACATCGTAATCTTTTGCCAGATCAAGAACGCGTTGCACACGGTCAGATTTAAGATCGATCCGAGACCAAAGATCATATCTACCCTCACTTCGGGCACCACTATTTTCTCTCACTTTGTCCTTGAATGATTTGGCTTCGACCGGATCTGCTACCGCTGTCCCAAAAGATGTTACATGTTCGATGCCGTGAACACCACTCAGAATAGCGGCATCGGCGTCTACCAGTTCAAGATGCGCCATCACGGGAATACCGGCAGCATTGGCAGTCTGGACAACCGTAGGATAGTAGTCCAATGGCAATCTGAAGTAGATTTTAATACCACTACTACCTTCACTCACATATTTTTGAATAGTCGACCTTGCATGACTTGCACTCTTGATCAGGGTGGCTTGTGATTTGTGTACTCCGGGATATCCATCTAAGTGAGCACCTGTCAGAAAGACTCTGGGAACCACATGCCTGGCAAAATCCAGTACCTGATAAAAGCTCATGGGATGGCCGGGATCTCTTAATGTGGTTGTACCATTCTTCAGAATTACATTCAGGAACTCATCGTTATTAATAGAATGAAGATGAGCATCTACCAGACCCGGCATTAGTGTCTTCCCTTCACCATCGAAGATGATTGTGTTGTCCGGAATTTCAATCTCATCTTTCTTACCCACGGCAAGAATTCGTGTACCATCCACTAGCACTATGGCGTCCGATAATGGATCACCTCCCCGCCCATCAATCAAGGTTACATTGACAATGGCCAAAAGTGAGTCCCTGGTGGGTGTCTTCAGGGAGTTTACTTCCAGCAAATCCCGATCAGGTTTAAAGCCCCGGGGATTTTGGCTTTCTAACAGCCCTGAGCATAAACACATAATCACCAGTAAAAGACCCAACTTACTGTGTACTATAAGATCAACCTTCATGTTCATCCTTGCCATTGATACTTACTGTTTTCCAAAATAAAAGAAAGTCTCTTTAACCGTCATGCGAGCATCAAACACTTTTAATATCATAAAAACTCTATTGAAAATGTGAGGCACTAATATCATTGCACTATAAGCTTTAAAAGTCCTT
>JAUILM010000136.1 GCA_030432855.1 Bacteroidia bacterium | reverse complement strand
GACTTTACCAAGTGTGGTGGCGGTACTATCACCATTTCTTATACTGATACGGATGAATGTGGTAATGCTCTTTCTGCAGGTCCTTTTGTTATCAATGTAGATCCTGCTCCGTCACCAACTTTCACATGTCCTGAGGACACAGAGATACTCTGCTTTGTAGATCTGGAAGCACAAATTGTGGCCGACAGCACTGCATTGGCGAATAGTATTACGGTCATTTGTGACCTTATGTATGAAATAGAGGTCACACGCCCTGTATTTGTTGATAATTGTAATGATACTGAATATGAGGTAACCTATCAGGTGATAGATGAATGCCAGAGAACTATTGAACCATGCGTAGTTACTTATACTATTTCGCATGAAGCTCCAACTGCATCGTGCCCAGCAACCGAAAGAGTGACTGCTTGTTCTTCATTGGAAGAAATTGAGACTGCATGGCAATCATGGACAAGTCAGTTTGTAGGCACTCCCGGGGACTGTAATGGTTCAGTTACATACATGGTAGATGATGTGGTAGTTGATGCCCTTCCTTCAACTTTTGACTTCGATCTTTGTGGTGATACGGTTACAGTTTCCGTCCTGGCAGCTAATGACTGTCAGTCGGAAACGCAAGCTTGTTCTTCCGACTTCATAGTGCTATCTCCAGAAACCCTCACTGCTATCTGTCCTGATAATCCAACGCTTACGTCGGAGGACCAAACTCAGGCGGATGTAGATGATGCCTTCGAAAATTGGAAAGCTCAATTTAGCTACACGGGGGGATGCGATGTAAAGACTACTTTCTATATAGAGGGGGAAGTGGTAGATCTTGATACCGTATCGGCACCGGATGCCTGTGGTGGTGAAATCACCGTGGAGATGCGTCTGGACGATGGCTGTCAAACCGATATGTGCCAGAGTGAATTTATCGTCATTGCTTCAGCTGAAGGTTTGATTTTATCATTACCAGGTGGATTGGAGGAATGTTTTAATGGGCCGCAACCTCCGACGGAGAATGATATTCCTGATGCCCGTTCTGATGCACAAATAATGGCATTACTTATAGCCAGTCCTTGTATCGATATGGGTGACATAGATATTTCCAGCGTGGTGACAGGTCCCGATATAGATGGCATCGAATATACATTTGAGCGCATCTATACCATCGAAGCACCGAATGGTATCAATACACAAGAAACCGAAACATTCGTACTTATGTGGGATCCCAATCCACCCACACTAACCGGCATTCCTGAAGACATTACACTATCCTGTGGCAGCGAAATCCCCGATTTTGATGGTCTTGTGACCGGTTATGATGTAGTGTACGGACCTGTCGAAGTGATTGAAAATATGACTCAGGTTGGCCGAAGTTGTGGTGGATATGCGGTACTTCGTACATGGACGGCTACCGATGGATGTAATAATACAATCACAGGTACACAGACAATAACCTTCGAAGATGATGATCCTCCGGTATTGACGGTACCCGCAGATACAACCATTTATTGTCCTGGTACGATCCCTGCTCCATACTATGAGGCATATGATGCATGCTCGTCCTACGAGGTGGATTATGAAGAGGCAATCAGTTATCTGGACAATGGGTGCGAATATGATATCATCAGAACCTGGAAGGCCAGAGACGCTTGTGGTAACTGGGTGATGGAATCTCAAACAATACAGTACCGGGATACGACACCACCTGCCATACAGGTAGTGAATCCTATGTTGGCCGATATACCTGTAGGGGGAGATATGATCATGTATGGTTGTACTGACCCACAGGTGGCAATGGGAGATATTAATGTGACTGAAGAATGTTGTGATTTTGAGGTAGAATTAAATGATGAGCTCATTGCGAGCGATGCCTGCGATGTGTTTGGATACTACAGACACTGGAGATGTTCCTATACTGTCACAGATGCCGCTGGCAATGTTTCAGAATTTTATTTCAACGTGTTGCAATATGATACGCTGGCGCCTGAAATACATAATGTACCTGCCGATACCATAGTAGCCTGCGACTCCCTGATCCCAGCTGTAGACACTACTGTCTATGTGGAGGACAACTGTAGCGCAGTCTCTACTCCTGGATTTGCGGAACGAACCATATACGATCCGGCGGATAGCAGCAAGTATGCCATAATCAGGACCTGGTCGGCGGTAGATCGTTGTGGAAATTATAGCGAAGCGGATCAGGTGATTGCTGTATGCGGATTCGATACGAACCTGATCAGTGCAGAAATTGGCAGCACCGTCTGGATGGATGACAATGTGAATGGACTCCAGGATGCTGAAGAAGTTGGATTGAACGACGTAGAAGTAAGATTGTATACCGTCAAAGACGATGTACTCCACCTACAGGAATCAACATTCACCAGAACGGCGAACGGACTTGATGGTCAGTTTGATTTCAAATATGTGCTGCCGGGAGATTATCAGATAGAATTCTTCCTTCCTGCTGAATTGTACTTTACAGCCCCTGATATGGGTGAAGATGATCTGATTGACAGTGATGTAGATCCTCTACTGGGAATGACTGATGTATATACCATCCAGATGGGTGATGCTGCAACACATATTGATGCAGGACTTACAACTGAAGAAATTCAACCATTCTCTCTGATGAGTTTTGAAGTGAATACGCTGAATGACTGTAAGTCAGCACTGACCTGGACAACCATGAATGGTTTCACTACGGATCGCTTTGACATCCAGCGAAGCGCAGATGGAAATCTCTTTGAAAATCTGGCTGTTATGGATGTTTCTGGAGCTACCGTAGGACCAAACCTATATAGCTTTGTAGATCACGAATCTCCAGCTGGTGCATATTACCG
Source organism: Bacteroidia bacterium (assembly GCA_030432855.1). Taxonomy (GTDB): domain Bacteria; phylum Bacteroidota; class Bacteroidia; order Chitinophagales; family Saprospiraceae; genus JABDMH01. The sequence goes on along the minus strand of JAUILM010000136.1, from coordinate 7,529 downwards.
ACTTAAGATTGTTGATATAGATGGATTAAGCACGTACTCGACGACTGTCAAATCTTTGGCAAGGCGCTGTGCAAAAGTCGATCCCGATTTAACTATCTATCCTAATCCTTTCAAAGGTCAAACGACAGTTGAATTTGATATGCCACGATCTGAGACTATTCTTCTGACTGTCGTAGATCAAATCGGCACGCAAGTGAAGACAAAAGTGATTGATAGTCATAAGGGTATTAACCGTCAGGATCTCGATCTCACCGAATTACCAGAAGGTATTTACTTCCTGAGGTTTAGAGTGGGTGATCAGTTATTTAATCACAAACTGGTTAAGATTCAATAAAATACGAGAAAACGGGTTTTCTGGTTATTAGACCAATCGCGGTGCACGTTCTTTGAATGTGTACCGCTTTTTTTATTTAAAAGAATGACTGTTCTTTTATTTAACAATTAGTTTGCTTAACTTCTCAGTGAATATTTATCCCGTTCAAGCTTTATTTTCGGCCATATCGCTGCTCCTTTCCTACGATCTTCAGAAGGTCTCCCGCTTTAGCTTCGCCATTACATATCATACTTTAACGTATATGAGTCTTTTATAATACTTTGATAGTTCTTTATATATAATCTGCTTTTAATCAAGGCTCTTATATCCTGCATTATTAGATATATATCAATACACTAACCTATCAGAAGACAGAAAAACAAATTGAAAGTTTTTATATATGTGTACATCTGCTATCTACGTGGTTGATTCTAAGCGATATACGGATCCATTTTGCTCATAAAGTATGGTCATTTATCACCGAGTTAATTCGGGAACTGTATGTTATTGTAACAAAGAATCTTTACATTAGTGTTTGGAATATTGTTTAACCAAAGCCAATTTTATGACTCTAACTCGTATACTTAAATTGTCTTGTCTGGTTTTTGCATTTGCCACGTCAGGCATTTCGCTTCAGGCCCAGCAAGAAAAACTACACTCCCACGATCACGCATTTAAAATCACGGATGTCCAAAAAATATCTACGCTGGATTTGGAAAAATCAGGCGATCGATCACCTGTCTTAAGTGCTGGTGCAGATATGACACGTGCCAAAATTGATGGTATGGTTTGTGAACTACGGGCAGCCGAATATGAAACGCCTGGATTCGTACCTCCTCCAAGAGCGTTTGAACAGATCGAAGAACAACGTTCAGCGACAAAAGGTTGCGCTACCATTGAAGTGACATATAATGGCTTCGGTGGTAATCCTGATGCCATGGCTGCTTTTCAGTATGCAGTAGACATCTGGGAGTCATTAATTGTTTCACCTGTAACAATTAGAATTGATGCAACCTTTCAACCCCTGGCACCTGGAGTACTAGGATCCGCTGGCCCTGTCTTTATCTATAGAGATTTTCCAGGAGCTCAACCAGGTACCTGGTATGGGGAAGCATTAGCCGATAAAATTTATGGAGATGACATTAGTGGTCCTGCCATACCTGATATTGTTGCAAATTTCAGTAGCACCTTTGCCTGGTATTACGGTCGGGATGGCAAAGCCCCTCCGGGTACCTATGATTTTGTCACCGTAGTTTTGCATGAGATTGGGCATGGTTTAGGATTTTTTGGAAGTGCTGTCGCTTCGGGTACATTAGGACTATATGGTTTCGAGGGTCCCGCAACTGAATTTTATCCTGCCATCTATGACCACTTTATCCAAAACAAATCTAAAACTGCCATCCTGGAGGTTGATGACCCTGGAATAGTAAGCACTGATCTTGGATCCTTCCTTCAATCGGATAATCTTTTTAACAGCAGTGAGGCAGCTGCGAAAGGCAACTCCCATAAACACCCAAAAGTGTATGCACCGGGCATTTGGAGACAAGGCTCCAGCTACTCACATTGGGATGAATCAACCTTTCCCAACGGCACGAAAAATTCCATGATGACGCCATTTCTTAATTTTCAAGAGGCGATTCATGATCCCGGACCTTCCACTCTGGGTATGTTCGCGGAGCATGGCTGGATGTTAGGAAACTGCGACTATCAGCGATATCACGATAAACAACCGTGTGTTATTACCGGCATTAGTTTGGATCCTCTTTTCACACCTTCATGCGATGAACATGGCACACACTATGCCTACTTCCGAATAGAGGGTGTGGATCCATTAAATCAACCTGTCAACTTTGACCACTATAAGATCTGGATTCAGGGTAAAGAATATAAGATTGATGACCTTGGTTACGATACATACATGGGTGAAGACTACCTGTATTTAGGGGTGGCCCGTATCGGAAGCTGTTGTGGTAGTGAACTGGATGTGAAGGTTCAACTAGCACCTGGTTGTTATTATCTGGAAGAGGATGTTTACGTAGCACCTGATTGTGGATATGAAGATAAAATTGCTCCTGAGCTCTATGTACCCAATGACACAACTATCCTACTGGATAGTTTGATTCCTCCTCCAAGTTACACAGTGATTGATAACTGTGACGATGTCGAGGTGACAGTTTCTGCTAAAATCACAGAAGCAGATGAAGGATGTGAATTTGTGATGGTGAGAACATTCACTGCCGTTGATCCATGTGGAAACGAAACAGTTGAAACACAAACCATCTACGTAGAAGATATTTATGCTCCTGTTATCACGGTGGTAAATCCAATGCTGGATACCGTTGGGCATAAAGGCAACCTTCGGATGTACAACTGTGATGATCCTCAGGTAGCCATGGCGGATGTATATGTTTACGACAATTGTCCGTACGATGTTTCTCTTGAGACCTATGATATCCTTGTAGCATCTGATGTTTGTGATGTCTTTGGATATTATAGAAAGTGGAAGTGTGGATATATCGCCACCGATGCCGCAGGAAATGTGGCAGAATGGTATTTCTACGTGCTGCAGTATGATACAGTTGCACCTGAACTCATGGGTGTGCCGGATGATATAACTGTTGAGTGTGGTGAAGATGTACCCGAAGCCAGTGAGGTAACGGCTGAGGACAACTGTATCCAGGGTTCTTCCATTGCTTTTTCTGAAACCGTGGAGGAAGATTCAGTGTACAGTATGGTCATCACTCGTACCTGGACAGCTTCTGACAATTGTGGCAACACGAGCTCGGCAACCCAGGTCATCAATGTGTGTGAACTTGAATCAGATTCGATGAACATTCAGAACGCTATCGGCAGTAGTACCTGGATCGATGAGAATGCGGACGGAATCAGAAATCTATCGGAAGTAGGATTGAATGAGGTACAGGTAACACTCTATCGAGTAGAAGAAAACAAAGACCTGACCGAAGTAGGATCCATGTTGAGCCACAGCCTAAATGGACAGGATGGACAGTTTTTCTTTACTGATCTCCCCGAAGCGACCTATCGGGTGAAATTTGAATATACTAATCAGATGTGTCTTACTGCTATGCTACAAGGAGAAGATCTGAATACTGATAGTGATGCAAATCCATTCACCAAGATGACGGACGAGATTGCACTTGGGGCTAATGATTTAATTTTGAATATAGATGCTGGTTTTATCAACACATCTGCATTTAAAGTAGAGGTAGCATCTTTTGAAGGTCAAAATGACGAATGCATCAACTATCTGACATTCAATACCAGTGCTGAGGTCGGAGCGAGAGCTTTCGAAGTACAGAGAGCCTACGAAGGACTGGACTTTGAAACCATCTCAACGTTGGATGCCAAAGGATCTCCAAACAGTAATGCCACCTATGAAGTGGAAGATAAAAATGCTAGAAAGGAAGCTACTTACCGGGTCATGATGGTAGATATGGAAGGTCAGGTTACATACTCTGATGAGGTCCAGTTAAGTCAAAGTTGCCGCATTGGAACCAGAGGAGTATTTGTATTCCCGAATCCAACCATTGATGATTCATCACTTGGATTTACGTTACCTAGAGATATGCAAATTTCCCTCAGAATAACAGACAATCTGGGTCGTGTAGTTCGATCGATTGATCAGGTATTTAACAAAGGAAAGCATCAGATGGACCTTGGTCTTGATGTTCAACCGGTAGGCTTATACTGGATCAACATCAATTTCGAAGGGGAAATGGTCAACAAAGCCATTGTAAAGACCGAATAAAACGAAAGATTATATCATTTGTTCAAGACTGCTTCATCATTTGAAGCAGTCTTTTTTTTGGCTTTTCTTTGTATCACGTTTCTACTCAACTCAGATAATGGTATGAATCCAGGTAGGTGTAGCGGCACGTCTTCCATTTTTAACAAATTCGTAACTGTTAAATAATTATCAGTTAACCTCACAGTTCTATCTGGATTAATACACATACATGATAGAACTCATGAGTACTTCAATGCATACAAAGTCATGCAGAAGTGTATGTGAAATTTAGACCATACAAGATGTAATCGAATTTTGACAATGGGCTTTTTTGTTGTGACTCCTTTCCAAGCCAATAGATATTTAGAATTAGAATACTACATTTCTACATGAGTATCACGGTGTTTCAAATATTAAAGAATCACCATAGATAATAATCGTAAACGACCTAAAAATCAGGACTTTACAGTGTTCATAATTATATTTAACTTATACATTATTTAGAAATTTATAAACCAAACCTAAAACACTATGTTTAAGACCATTACGCTCCGGTCGAGTCTATTTACCCTATTACTAATAGCACTCATAAGCCCGCAAATTAATGCTACCCCTGAAGGATCATCTGGTTACTGTTCGATTGATGACATTTCTATTTATGAAGGCCCCTACTGCGACTACGGAGGTACGCACTATGTCTACTTTGAAGTAGAAGGTGAAAACTTCCCTTACAATCTTAAGAAGGAAAGAGTACGTGTCTGGATTCAAGGAAAGAAATACGGCATCTATGAATTTCATGATTATGGCAGAAATAACTTTGTGATAAAAGTAGCCCACATAAAAGGTTGCTGTGAAAGTAAAATGGATGTCAAAATTGAACTACCGGGAGGTTGTTATCTTGAGAAAGAGGACGTTTATGAAGCGCCTGACTGTGGTCACAGTGACGATGAAGCTCCTGAGCTCTACGTCGCCAGCGACACCACGATCTATCTGGACAGTTTGATTCCCGAGCCAAGTTACACGGTAAGTGACAACTGCGATGACGTAGAAGTATCTATCTCTGCCAAGATCGAGTACGCGGACGAAGGATGCGAATTCACAATGATCCGTACCTATGTAGCTGAAGACCCATGTGGAAACACTACAACTGCTACACAGACTATCTACGTGAAGGACGTTTATGCTCCCGTGATCGTGGTGAAACATCCTATGTTAGATACCGTACCCAACGGCGGGTACCTGAGAATGTACGATTGTGGAAACCCCCAAGTCGATGGACGCGACATCTACTACTATGATGACTGTCCTTATGATCTGTCGTTGGAAACCTATGATCGATTGGTAGGCTCAGATCTCTGTGATGCCTTTGGATACTATCGCAAGTGGAGATGTGGATACATCGTGACTGATGCCGCCGGCAATGAAACAGAGCACTATTTTTATGTGTTGCAATATGATGTCGAAGCACCTGAATTACATGGAGTACCTGAGGACATAACCCTGGGGTGTGAGGATACCATTCCTGCGGCTCCAATTGTTTATGCTACAGACAACTGTCGTCAGACTCGATATATCACTCCTACTGAAACAACTTCTGTAGATACACTTGATCCGGAAACTATGATTGTCACTCGTACCTGGTACGCAAACGATGGATGTGGTAACTCAACTGAAGCGTCTCAGGTCATTACGATCTGTGCGCCGGCTGATACTACCAGTAGTGACTCTACTTCAAGTGCCGCACTCGGTCTGGTCAATAACGAAACAACAGGATCTCGGGGCATTGCAATCTTCCCTAACCCCACGGTGCAGGATGCTCAAATTTCATTTGAAGTAAATATTGAGTCGCTCATTTCGCTCCGTATCTATGATCGACTGGGAAGGCTCGTTTCTTCTCAGGAAAAAATAGCGGGCAGAGGTCAGCATCTGATGGATGTAAATCTGAACGACCAACCATCAGGCGTCTATTTTGTCAGTCTGGATGTCGCTGGTGAAAGAACAACAAAGACCATTATAAAATCCGAATAATCGGATCAAGTCTTAAAGATTTTATGGAAAGGCCATTGCTGTATGTGATGGCCTTTTCTTATGTTCGGTGATCAGTTTCTAGAATCAAATCACACTTTCTTTTTTCATGAGTAATTTCCGATTAGATAACAAAGTAACCCTATTAACCGGAGGTGCCAGCGGCATTGGACGAGCCATCGCAATCAAACTAGCTGACGCTGGTTCTTTTGTTCACATCATCGATATCAATAAAGACAAAGCGCAGGAAGTAAGCAATATCATCACCACCAATGGAGGCGGGGCCAGAGTGCACACCTGCGATTTAACAGATCAGGCTCAGGTCCAATCAATTGTGGACGATATACAGAATATACATCCCATCTCAATCCTGATTAATAATGCCGGTATTGGGTTTGTCGGAAATGTAGAGCAAACTACGGAAGCAGACTTAGATCGGCTTTACAATGTCAATATTAAGGGGGTCTACAACTGTCTACATGCCTGTATTCCTCATTTCAAGTCAAACGGTGGTGGAGTCATCCTCAATATGGCTTCTGTCGCATCTACCATTGGTATTCCAGAACGATTTGGATATAGTATGACAAAAGGGGCCGTACTTACCATGACGTATTCGATTGCCGTCGACTATTTGAAAGACAATATCCGCTGTAATTCGATCTCTCCGGCCAGGGTACACACTCCCTTTGTAGATGAATACGTCAAGAGGAATTATCCGGGAGCGGAGCAGGCAGAATTTGACAGACTTTCTGCCACACAACCCATTGGACGTATGGCAAAACCCGAAGAGGTAGCCGGTCTTGCATTGTACCTATGTTCGGACGAAGCTAGTTTTATCACCGGCACCGATTATCCTATTGATGGAGGCTTCCTAAAACTTCCTCATAAATTGTAATGCGTTATGAAAAATTGTGCTCCTTTTTTCCTGCTCGGCCTTCTCTTGTTAGGTTGTGGTCAGGGCCAGGTTTCGGAAGACCTGGATACCAGCGAAATCCATGCATTTGATCGTCTGGACCTACCTGAACGTCCTAATATTCTTTGGATTGTTGCGGAGGATCTCAGCCCCTACCTTCCGATGTATGGTGATAATACGGTAGAAACCCCCAATCTATCGAGGCTGACAGCCGAAGGAGTCGTCTTTGATCAGTTTTATGCTGCAGCCCCTGTCTGCGCTCCAGCCCGAGCCGCAATTGCTTTGGGGATGTATCCCACCCATGTGGCGGCAGGGCATATGCGCACAGGAGGAAATCCAGAGTTTTTTCCCGAGGGCATTGTCCCCTATGAAGCTATGCCACCGGCAGAAGCTCGAATGATGAGTGAATGGTTAAGATTAAATGGATACTACTGCACTAACAATAGTAAGGAAGACTATCAATTTAATAAGACACCAACCGCCTGGGATGAAAGTAGTGCGCAGGCACATTGGAGAAACCGTGAAGAAGG